>NZ_VTOZ01000049.1:0-6178 GCF_008271345.1 Pseudoselenomonas caprae | reverse complement strand
CCACACCGTAAACACCGGTATGAATGATGCCAAGCCGCTTTAGCTTTTCTATATTTTTCCATATTTTGCCTAGCGTTTTCTCGTTGTTCTTCAGCATGTATTTTTTTGTTCTTATAATCATATATACAATGTAAAACGATAAGAACAGATACAGCTTCGGCCACTATTTTCATAAATTCAAATGCACCATGCCAGCTTGTATCCCAAAAATCTGCTACGTTGATAAAACCAAATGTGTTTGCAAATGATACTATTAGCCATACAAGAAAAGCAATAATAGGAGCGAGGCAGCCTATTCCCCCTATTAATTCGCCTATGGTTTCTGAACCGGCACCACTCACTTTATCTGGCGTTATTGTTGGAGGGGATGGTGGGGCTACAGATTGTGCTAAATCAGATGTATATGAATTTGTATGTGAAACATTCCCATAAACGGGAGTACTTCCGACGACTTTTGATTCTTTGTGACCATCAGCGTATGTGGTAACTTTTGATTGGACGTTATGTCCCACAATTTCTCTGTGTATTTCTACTCCGGTTCCATGACCTTCACTATATATGATTGAAAAAGAGCGCGTGTTATCACTTCCGCAATGTGGACATCTATATTTGCTATTTTCCATTTTATTTCTCATCATTAAAAATCAACAAGGCGCAATGCTTCTCCTGACTGCTCTCACTCTGCCACTCCTGCTTGGCCTGACCAGTGTGGCTGTTGACTGCGGGAGCCTGTATCTTGAAAAATCCCGGCTTCAAAATGCCGCTGATGCCGCCAGCAACACGTACAAACAGGTAGGATCATATCAACCGCCTTCGCGCCCGCCGAAGCATCTATATCCCAGATCAATCTCTTGATGGAAACCTAAGCAAGACCAATCATGGGCAGATTCCCAGACAGGTATCCCAGTTCGATCCGGAAATCGATCTCTCCCAATGGGACGGACAGATCGTAGAACTTCGCTACTATAGTAATAAATTCAAGCTCACCCGTCCCCTCAGTCATTTAACCTATGTTATCGTGGACGGAGGAGACTCTATTGTTTTTGATGTGTCCAATGATTATACGAACAACAATCTTGTCCTGATCTATTCTCCAACCGATACGGAATATTCCACCACCGATGCCGAAACCTATAATTCCGATGGAAAAGACGGAAATCGTGCCGACCCGGTCTATAAGACCAAAAAGGCAAAAATTTCTCATCTGGCCAAAAGCAGTATAAAATTCATTAACAGCGATCCATCTGGCCAATCTCATACATTCAGCGGTGCTATCTACGCACCGTTCGGCGAGGTGGACTTTGCTATGCTTCGCTCTTTCCGAATAAAACCGACAAAGGGAAAACCCGGGTCATTGCAACGCTTCTTGAAGAGTGAGCGTTCTCATGGTTTCATTCTCTGCCGTGAAATTCGCAGCCGCCGCTGGTACAGTACTCCACCGGCAACAAAAAACAGCAGTGCCAGCAGAAGAAGTTTCCCGACACATTCTCCATAATGAGGGGAACTTCCTATCAGAAAAAGCTCCCTCACCGTATTGGAAAAATGGGTAAGCGGAAAACATTGTGACAGCAGCTGCATGCCTTTTCCCATGGATTCAGCAGGCCAGGTATATCCGGAAAGAATAAACGCCGGAACCGGATATAGAATGGCCGCACGAACAAAGGACAGTTCTGCGGAAAAGAATGCGGAAAAGAAGATGCAAAAGCCAATGACCGCCAACAAGAAAACACCTGCCAGTAAAGCCAGTCTTCCCGGCGATGCATGCAAAACAATGCCAAGCCCCTGTGTGACAAAAACAGCTACCAACGCATACGAAACCATTCCCAGCAGCCAGTAGATCACTGTTTTACTCAGAATCATTGCCCATACCGGAGCATCCTGCATGTTTTCAGGATGCTCCGCTTCGTATAGCGAGGAAGCCCCAACTGCAAAAAGGACGCCCTGCTGATAAGCGACCATAGCCAGACCAAGAAGGAAAAAAAGCATATATCCCTGCGTCGCATTGTACAGAACACGCAGATGTACGGCAACCGGGGCAATATAGCTCAATGCCGTTTCCTCACTCATTCCATAGCGTAAAGCAGTCTGGTGGACTGCCAGATGATTGGAAAAATCCGTCAGAATATCCTGCGCAGCAGAGCTGGTGATATTGGTCAGAATAATGTTTGAACCATTGACCAGATATAATACGGTTGCATACCCTCCGGTTCCCGCTTTTTTCGCAAAATCGTGCGGAATATCGATCGCAGCAATCGCTGTTTTTTCATGCAGGGTTTGCCGCATCTCTTCCTGCGTATTGACATAGGCAACAATCCGATAACTGTCACTCGCCTCAAAATCTTGAACCAGATGACGGCTTAGCGAAGAATTATCCTCATCCAGAATGACACAGGGAACCGCTGTCACGATATTGGGCAAATAGAGCATGCCAAAAACAATAAGGTAAGCCAGCGCCGCGCCAAACAAGAAAGTCAGACGCCGAAGGTCGCCACGGATTTCCTGAATCTCCAAACAAAACAACGAGATCAGCTGTTTCACGTTTCTGCCCCTTCCTTTCTCCAGCTGCGCAGACGACGCCAATGGAACACCATTCCGGCCAGCAAAGCGCAAAGCAAACCGCCGCCGGTCATTATGATAATATTGCCAGCCAGTTCCGGTGCATAACCGGAAAGCATAATATCGCGCAACGCATCACCGGCATACGTCATCGGCAGCATTCTGCCAAAAGCAGCCGCCACGCTATTCATATCAAAGACAGGCCAGGAAAGCCCACTGTAAAGGAGCCCCGGCATAATGTAAACCATTGGCGCCTGAAGGGAAAGTTCCCGGGAAGGCACGCAGGCAGAAAAAAGCAGTAAGACACCACAGACAAAAAATAGAAAGGATCCGCCAAGAATCATGGCATCCAGCCAGCTCCCACGCATTGGCACCGCAAAAAGTCCGATAACGACGAAAAGAGACAGCAGGTATCCCGCCATGGCGGTCAGCCAATAAGGGAGCGTCCCGGCCATAATCAGAAGCCAGGAAAGATATTTTTTCCCATAGCGCCGTCTCAGAAGCTCCGTGATGAGCAACGGTGCCAGAGTGACCATGACGCCGATCTGCAGACCGTTAAGCATCAGGCCGGACAGCATAAACGAAGTATAGCCATTCGCCGGATTCCCGGTAATACGAACTCCTAATCGGACAGGATAAGCATTGTTCCAGGCAGCTGCCGGCAGCAGGCCGCCTGCTTCCAACAAATTGGCAGAAACCGCCAGAGAAAAACTCCGCGCAATTTCCTGTGATGCGCTCAAAGCGGCGTTGCCAAACATGTTGTTGGCAGAATTCACCATAAGCATAGCATCGGAGCCGCGTCCCAGATGAATATCCCGGGAGAAATCCCTCGGTATCTCCAGCACGGCCAAAGCCCGCCCCTCCAGCAAGGTCTGTCTCATCTCCTCCTCGGTGCTTACATAATCCGTCACGGTAAAGCGGTCAGAATCACGGTAAGACTGGATAAACTGACGGCTCAAACTGCTCTGATCTTCATCATAAACAGCCAAAGGAATGTAATTGACTACATTTTCTTTATAAATCGTACCGAACAGTAGCGTAAAACCTAAAGGCGCGCCGATAAGCAGCGCAGCGAGCGGCACCCGCCCGTTGAACAAACTGCGGAAAGAGTCCAGAAACACCTCCTGGAATGTTCCACCCATCATTTCTCACCCCCCGCCAGACGGAATCTCATTCCGGGGCGCAGGGCCGGATCATTGACCTGTATCTTCACATTAAAGCTTATGATATCCGACGCATCACCCCGTTCGCTGGTTGCACGCTGTGTAGCAAATTCCGCTTTCTTGCTTATGTCGGTAATGGTTCCCGCCACTTTTGTCTTTCCGTCACGAGCAATCAAGCTAACATCCTGACCGACAAAATAATCGGACAGCTGCGTTTCCGGTACCTTAAGGTCCACCCAGTTATCCGATGTATCCTGGACGGCAATGAGTGGTGTGCCAGTAGAAATCATCGACCCCTCTTCCACATATTTTTCCGTAACAACTCCATCGAATGGAGCACGAATTTCTGTCTCATCGAGGGAAACCTCTACCTCCTGCAGAGCGGCCTGCGCCTGTTGTAATTTGCCCGCCATGACTGCTTCATTCGCCTCATCCGCTGCCGTCTGCCCAAGACCAGCCTGTGCCTGCCGCACAGATGCGACGGCCTGCTGATAAGCAGCCTGCGCCACCTCATATTTCGTCCGGAATTGCTCATACGTCTGCCGGGATACCGCGCCACTGGCAACCAGCTCGGCATAACGCTGATAATCGGCCTCTGCCTGAGATAAATCGGCACCTGCTCTGTCTTGTGCCGACCGGGCCGCAGCCAACGCCGACTGTGCCGTTCCAGACTGCATGACCGTCACAGCAGCAGACTGGCGTTGCTGTGATCGAATCGCCTCGATATTGGCTTCGCACTGTCTTTTCTTCGTCTCAAGATCCCTTTTGTCGATCCGGGCGATCACCTGTCCGGCTTTTACCTCATCGCCTTCTTTTACGAAAAGCTCTACAACACGCCCGGCAATTTTCGAATTCACATCGATCTCCTTTGCATCCGCACGTCCCCATTCCACACGTCCTTCTGAATTTTGCCTGCCACAGCCAAAATTCAGAACGATAAGCCATAAAACAATAGCCACAGCAAAAATCCGTTTCATCAATCCATTCCTCCATTAATTGAATATGTTCAAATAAAGAATAAAAAGAATGTCTGCCGATTTCGGCAGAGCCTTTACTCGCCGATAGGGCGCATCGCCAGATCATTGGCGATAGCCAGCCACAATTCCTCTTTTTCCTCAATGCGTGCGATAATCTGATGAACAGCCAGAGACGGCACATGAAACAAATTCAGTGCCAGTGCCATCAGCTCGGCCCGGCTTCTGACATGGTCATGCGTCTGCTCAAAATAAAGCTCGGCAATACAGGCCCGCATGGCTCCTTTTATCAGGAGCATCCGTTCATAATATTCCGCTTCCGTTGCCTCCAGCTCAGTCCCATCAAAAATATGGTGAGCCAGCAGAACAAACTGACTGACCATATGCTCAAAAACGATATTGGAATCATATCCTTCTTTGTAAACATCCCGGATAATGGGCGCCGCTTCCATTTCTTTCAGTTCCAGCTCACAAATCGCCGCCAAACGGAAGGCCGGCGTTTCATCCGGACAGCGTTCCTCAATCTTGGCAATGCCATGCTGTACCATTTCCAAAATTAACGACTGGAAAATATCCTCTTTATTCTTAAAAATATAATAAATACTGCCGATAAGGACACCGGATTTCTCTACGATCATACGAATCGTAGTGCGCTTGTAACCATACTGAACCAGCAATGTTTTCGTACTGTTGAGTACGCGCCGCCTCACTTCTTTAAGATGATCTTCGGACAGCTCCGTTTTCTTCCGCATCCTGCCGCCTCCTTTAACATGTTCAACTCAATAATAAAATAACCCCCCCTGATTGTCAATACACAACTTCCCTTGCTTTCTTCATTGGATCAGGGTAAATTGTGGCTTGGATGTCTTTCGTTCTGTGGTACTGCTCGTTTTAGAAGCATGTTTTCCTTTTACCATATTCAGCGGGCAGGATGGCTGCTTTTTTGATTTCACCGCGGCACTGCTGCCGCGCGGAGAGTCTGGATGTCTGACTAAAAGCTCCTGCATATTCAACGTTTTCATCCATTCCTTCAAATATCCCTTGCTGCGCGCCTGCCGAATCTTTGCCGCCATGATGATTGCCGCTTCATCCTGCAGTTCCAGCAGGCTGCCGCGTTTCAGCCGCTCCGGATCAATCTCACCAGCCAGCCCGATCCGCTCCAGATAGCCGGTCAGATTTCCCCGGAAATAGGCCAGCCGCATCCTTTCCTGCAGGCGCATAGCCGCCCGGACTATAATCTCATCCAGACGTTCATCAAAACGGCCCTGCTTCATCCTCGCCCCCTCTTCCATCCATTGCGAAAAAATTTTCTTATTCTTTACTCATATTTCTATCTTGGTAAAATAGTGCTAACCTTATCATTATTTAATTCTCCATATTATTTCGTTCTCCTGCTTAGTTTACTTATATATGAAAAAAAGTCGTCCTGTGGACGACTTCATCTTAGCTAAATTTTATATTAAGCATTAAACTATTTTATTGATA
>NZ_VTOZ01000048.1:0-7044 GCF_008271345.1 Pseudoselenomonas caprae | reverse complement strand
ACTGTTTTATGGGGAAAGGGGCTTTGTGCCCATTTTTCAGCGGTTATTCTCTAAAAAGTAAAAAAAGGCATGAAAAAAGAAGGTGGACAAAATGCTTTTGCATTTTGTCACACCCTCTTTTGTCTGCAATTTGTCTGCATGATTTTATGGAAGAGCGAAGCTGTGTCTTGGTCTATTTTCTTGGTTGCATGGGTATATACATGCTCAGTGAGTTGTGTGGTTGACTGGCCCAGACGATTAGCGACACCTTTTATCGATGCCCCGGCTTCGACAAGGAGGGTAGCATGAGTATGGCGGAAGGAATGGGAGTTATATCCTTTGGCATTCAATTGCTTCCGTATGCAGTCTACGGAGTAGGAGTGCCCGTCGGATCTGGTGCAGACCAAATCGACTCTGGCTAGCGGCCCATTTGGCAGCCCTTTGGACATATTGCGTATCGTGCCGTCTGGCTCTTCGTAGACATATACATAATGCTCCCCATAGGCCAGCTCCTGCTCAGACTGGGTGGCTTTCCAGCTGGACAGTTCCCCGACCAGCTCCGGCGTTATAGTAAAGGTGCGCTGGCTGCTGCGGGTCTTGGGCGGGGTAATGCAATACTTCTTATCCTTAGCGATATAGCGGATCTGCTTGTTCACGGAAATTGTCATCTGCTTCAGGTCGATGTCCTGCCATCTAAGGCCCGCTACTTCAGCCACACGCATCCCTGTATTGTAAAGCAGCAGAGTAGGGATGTGCATGACATGGCCCATTGGAAAAGCCTCCATAAGTGCGGCAAATTCATGAGGCGCTATTATCCTGCGCTTGACCAGATCACGCGGTGCAGTGCGCGGCACTTTGATATACAACGCCGGGTTTGACTGTATCAAGTTGCTGGGGTACACGGCGTAGTTAAGGGCCTGCCGCAGGATGGCCAGGATAAGCTTTAATGATTTCTGGGCCAGCTCCTTACGAGTTAACTGGCGCATCCATCCGTCCAGCGCGGCAGGGGTTAGATCCTGTATGTCAATATCGCCCAAGAGCGGGGTGACATGGTACTTAATCATCTTTTGGTACTGGGAGAGGGTAGAAGCCCGAACATTAACGGCCGCCACGCCATGAAGCCAGTTATCCATATAGTCTTTTAGTGTTATATGGTCGCTGACAATACCAATGTTGCCATGCTTGAAATCTGCGTAGGCCTCTACGCCGGCATTATATGCCGCTTCCTTTGTCTTGAAGCCGCCTTTTTCCACAGTCTTTCTTTTGCCATTGACCTGACCTGCCTCAAAAATATAGCTGTATGTCCGGCCGCGTTTGCGTGTTCTGATTGTGGCCATATAATCAACTCCTTAAATTCAGTTCTTTTCAAGAGTGATTATACCACGGAGCAGGCAAGCCATTCCTGTGCCGATGCACAGGAATTATCGGGATAAAGGAAAAGCCCCCCGGTAGCTACTCCGAGGGGCCTTACTCATTGCTCGATATTTATTACCTTTAGCTACACCCATTATAGCATATCTTGATAATTTGGCAAGGATAATATACAATAGAGCATGCTGCGGATCATATCCCTTACCGTAGTGAAGGGAGGTGAGCTCGTTGTTCGATGATATTTATTACCTTTTTATGTCGGTCGTAGCAGGTGTAATCAGCTACTACATCTGCAAGTGGCTGGATCGGCAGTGACGCAGCAACAGCACCAATGCTCTGAATAGCTACCAGAGCGCAGGCCTGGCCGTATGGTCGGGCTTATTTTTATGGTTTCTTGCGGCCTTTGATTAGGGGCGCCTTCATTTTGAACTATTTCCATTTTGGAAATAGTTGCCTCGGGGCTCAGTTCCTGTTCGTCATATATGTTTTTGATGTGCTCGTCGATGGCCGGGGCTTGACGGCGAACAGCCAGATATGCATCGCATAGGGCATTCATGGTAAGCTTGGCGGTATCACCAGATTGTGCCTTTAATTCAGCCTCGTACTGGAGAACGGCAGTACCGGGTGCCACATGCTTCATCTTTATACGCTGGCATACTATCACCGGCCTTTCATGAATACGATTAAGTACTATTTGTGCGTATTTTTAGTTCTTAGCTGACCTGAAGAACCAAAAATAGGATTATTATGCTCTTAAGGTCCGCTAAGAACATAATATGCGTACTTTTGGGGCTTAGAGATGTTTAAGAACCAGAAAGTGCTAATTTTGGTTCTTAATACAAACTCAAGTAAAAGAAAACGATTCACAATTTAATCACGAACAATTTCAAGCAATTTTGTAAATATGTAATATGTCTTACGCTGACTGCCGCGTTTTTGAATATAACCTTTTTCTTCGAGTCGTTTTAATTCTGTACGAACGCTTGTATTTGGTAATCCTAATTGTTCAATAGCGATTTTAGGTTGTACTTTTAAGGCTTTGAACAACATGTCAACTAATGGGATCATGTCCGTTTTATTAACTGCAGTAGTCATTTCTTTATGAAGTTCTATGATCCTTTTGGAGGTTTCAATATGACGCATACTTTCGATTGCTACACCTTCAAAAAAGAAATCTAACCATTCTTTCCAGGCTTGTGTGCGATTTTGTCTATTCTCATTCCTAGAAATGTTGGATAGGCGCTCCTTATAGATATCATTATTTTCAGCAAAATACCTACTTATGTAAAAAATGGGGGCGGGAAGAACGGCTTTATGAAATAAAAGTAACGGTATCAAAAGCCGACCTACACGCCCATTTCCATCCTTAAAGGGGTGTATAATTTCAAATTGGGCATGCATTATTGCGGCTTGTAATAAATCAGAGATTTCGTCACTTGTTGACATATACTCGACTAAATTATCAATATATTCGTCAGTTAATACAGGTGGTAAGGGGGTAAAATTACCAAGATGCGTATTTTTTATATAATTTTGTTCGGTCTTAAATTCTCCGGGGTTCTTTCCAGCGCCTCGTACATTGTTTTTCATAAGGAGAATGTGTAATGATTTTATGAGTCCTTTGGAAATCCCTCTATCAGTTTGAGTCAGTTCGTCTTTGCCGTAATCAATAGCTGAACAATAGTTTTCGATTTCGACAATATCATTTTTTAACGTTTCATTATTAGTATCGTTAGTTACTACGTCATCAATAGTAGCAATAGTACCTTCAATTCTTGACGATAATACGGCTTCTTGCAGAGTAAGAGATGCTATTAAAATATCAGGGTTTGGTAAATTTTGGAGATACCCTATAAATTCGGATAGCTTACGTTCTTTAGCAATTAAGTTTCGTAAAAAACGCCGATCTAATGAAATAGCTGTGTCTAAGTCGTCTAATGGGAGTTTGTCGGGAATATGTGGGGTGGGAAAATCTGTAATATCCATATTTATATTTCCTTTCTGTAGTCGTCTAATATAGATAGCCGTCCATCCGGGCGGCTTATTTTACGGATTGCACCGCTTGCACGGTACATACCCTGCGGCAAGGGCATCGTCACGGGTGCTGAACTCAACGAACCTTTCCGGATGCTTTATCGTGGAGCAGCTGGAGTAGTGGAACTTCATCGACTTCGGGTTGCCAAGGTAGTCCGATGCCAGGGCAGGGGTAGCTATTGATACACAGACAGCGGCCAACGCGGCCAAAGCTATTTTCTTGAACATGGGAATCCTTCCTTTCATACAGCCGTCCATCCCCAGGCGGCTTATTTGTGCTGTTTTTGCAATAAAATGGTATAATATAGGCGATGACATTGCAGAAAGTGAGAGGGCGGTTATGATGCGAAAAAAACTCGGAAATCTTAATTTTATCGTAGCTGTTGGCCTGGTATTATTGGCCGGCAGGTCTTTGATTGGCGCTTCTACTGATGTCGCTACCACCGTAACAAATCTTTTATTGTTTGGCTGGGGTATCTTTTGTTGCGTGCGTGCAGACGAAAAGAACAATCAGTGATTGTATGAAGTTAAAGGAGGTGGGGAGAATGCAGTTATCCAAAAAGAAAGTACGGCTTATTAAGGCCATAAATCTAATGTTGCTAGTGACTATGTTCTTTTTATCAGATACCGTTACGGGAAAATTAGACTTGCTTCTAGTTATTGTTCTTCTTTACAGTATTTTAGATACGCCAGTAGACTCGAAAAAATAATTATCAAGCTGACACACCCTGTTTTTATTGCCGGATCTGTTGCTATTTCTTTTACGCTTTCTAGCCCGATGATGATTTCGGTACAGAATAACATATAAGCTTTAATATTGTCCGCAGAGTCGTCAGGGGTAGCTTGAATTGCGAGAGCATCCTCTGCCTGTTGACATAACTCTGGTTGATTTACTTCGAGATACTCAAAGGCTGGTAAAGTGCTGGCAACGTTTGGCATACCTACTTGTACTGTTGGAAATAAACGGCTCATTTGTTGGAGTTTTTCCTGCATTTTTATCAACTTGGGGATTCTGTTAATATGCTCCAGCGTTCTTTGATATTCAGTCATTGCCGCAGCCATAGACATATATGGTTGTTGGTACATTGCAACAGCCTCAATAGTGGGGTGGAATGCCGCTGCCGTTATAGCCTGTGCCTGCATAAGCGGAGCCGTAATGGCTGCAGTCTGCATAGCCAGTGAAGCATATGGCATCTGAATTGCGTTATGAAGTGCCTTTAGCGCTGGTGAATCACAGATGCGTTGGACAGTCTCCGCCATTTCGAAAATAGGATATGTATTTGTTGACAATCTTATATGGTCTTCAATGGTAGCCAATTATATCAACTTCTTTCGTACAGTCGTCCTTCGGGGACGGCTTATTTGTGCTGTTTTTGCAATAAAATGGTATAATATAGGTAAATATATTGCAGAAAGTGAGGTAACACTATGAATGAACGTAATGAACGTTTAGATCGCGCCGAAATAGTAAAGGTAATTCGTGTTACTTTAGCTAAAGGGGCTGGGAGTCCTGATGACCCCGTCCGGCAGGTTATACGATATTATGATACTGAGGGCACATTCATTGGAGAGGTAGACGATTATCAGCGTGGAGCTCGTGGTACTTTATCTGCTTCTTCTGCGGTTAGATAAGCAGAAACCATTAACGCTAAAGAATTTATGAAATTCTTTAAGTCAGTTATGTCGTAGTCAGGATGTTTATTTTCCATATGCGCATAATCATTTCCTAACCAAGCAGCACCACGAGCTAAAGCCTTTTCTTTATCATCAAGTTGGTTATAGCATTTTGCTAAATCAAGTTTCATTATTTCAGCTTCAGTTTTATCATAATGGTCGATTAAGTGCCGTTTTGTAAGCATTTCTAATGCCCTTCGATAGCCCATACCACAAAGCGGATTCAGATTATTGGCTTCTGCAATGACAGCTTGTCTATAAGCTTCCCAAAAATCTGGGTATTTTCCCCTTAGTATTGTGGGAAGGGAAATTTTAGGCTTTGATACTGGATAAACTGCTACGCGTCTTGATTGACCATTGCCAGATATCGTATATTTTGCATAAAATATATCGTCACAGTTAGGACAAAATAAGATTAGGTACGCATACATGAATACATCTGTACAGAGTTTAGTTGGGCGACGAAATAGTTTTCCTTCTATGCGGGGAGATAGTGATACTCCACAAAAGGGACATTTTGTAGGTAATTCTATTTGATATTTTACTCCAGTATCGATATTCTCAATTTCAGTAAACACTAATTACATATCCTTTCTTTACAGCCGTCCTTCGGGGGTGGCTTATTTGTGCTATTTTTGCAACAAAATGGTATAATGTGAGTAGATATGTTGCAAAAAGTGAGGAAACTTGTATGTGGATTTTAGAAAATCTGTTTTTAGCAATAGCTGCAGTGTTTATGGTCTACGCTTTGACCTGTGGTGTTACTACGGTGTTTTGCCGCGATTCAATTAAACAGCTTGTCAAAGAATACTTTGAGAGCCATAAAGGGCAAGACAAAAGCTGCAATGTAGAAAGAAAGCTCTACAATGAAGTGATAAAAATAGATGGGCCCCATACTCTTAAAATTGTCTTTAAAAAAGGAAATGGCATATTTAGTGATGATGTACCAGTCGCGAAAATAACCCTTTATCCCTCGGAAGATCACGACCAGCAATGAAAGCAACAAAATTATAATAGGTGGTGTCAGTGTTGCAATAGCAATAGCTTCTGTCAGTGAAAAGTCAAGGTTAAGGCCTATGGAAGTAAAAATAAAGCAAACTGCAGCAATATATCCAAATCTGAGCTGACTTTCCCTGCTAAAATTCGGCGGTAGTGGTACATATTCCAATATATTGACACAAAATTGATCAAAAACTACGCCTAGGTTGGCCTTTATCCGGTCAATAACGAATAATGCAACGATATTGGAAATGATGATAGAAACTGCTATAGTTTGAAAATTAGTATCAAAATTCAATTTTTAAGTACCCTCCTAGCCGTCCTTCGGGGCGGCTTATTTATTTTTAAATTCCTTTATGTTGCGCAACATCCGATGTATTACACCCCGCAAGAATCTGAGCGGCCGATACTGGACCGTGTATGAGCCCGATTCGTTGGCTCGTGCAGAGCCAGCTGATAAGGTTATATTCGTAACGATAAGCATCAACAAAACTATTGAAATCGGATTGCGTAGGCAGCTGTTTGAAGATGATGTCGTCGATTATTGGTTGATATTTTTTTTGTAAAGGATTCCAGTCAGAGGCTAGATTTTTGATTCCATAGTGATAGAAAGTGTTATGGCTACTGACAGCTATGTAATATGATGCCTCTTGACTCAGACGGAACAAGAACCTACAAAGTGCGTAGAAGGACATAGCATCGGTATAGCCATAGGCGCCAGTGACACCAGCTAACAGCCAGGGCGGAGCGAGAAGATATCGGGCAAAGCGGTTAGCTTCCGCTTCTATACGTTGGTTGGTATATTCATCCATGACCTGCCCCGAATGCAACTGATTAAGATGCCCGCAGAAATAATGGCCAAGTTCGTGAGCTAAGGTCCATTTCTTCCGCTCGATTCTCTGTGCTTGGTTGTAGAGGAGAACATATAGATTTTCCTCGGGAAGATAGATAATCTTACCCTCTAAACTGTGAAAATGCCTCTTAATT
>NZ_VTOZ01000047.1:0-7492 GCF_008271345.1 Pseudoselenomonas caprae | reverse complement strand
TTTTTCGTGTCTAATCCGTTCCCTGCCAATAGACCATCACCGTGACCCAGCCATCCTGTTGGCGGAAATCACACCGGGCATGATACTTTTGGATAAACGACCGCAACGAGATCATGCCTGTGCCATGTCCGGGCAGCTCACTGTATGGCAGTCCATCCGCATCGAGCAGCAGCGGCTCGGCAAACCGATTGGCCACCGATAGGACGAACTGCCCGCCCGTATACTGCGCGGATACCTTGACCGCACGATCGGTGACCGGCTGCCGCATGCTCGCGTGCAGGGCATTCTCCAGCAGATTGGACAGCAGGATAGCCACATCCGTATCCATGCCGGTCATCTCCCGCGGCAAGTTCACTTTCTGCTGCAGTGGGATCTCCAGATTACCCAGATGATACACATAGATCGACAGCGTCGCATTGATCAGGTCATTGGCGCAGAACTCCTGCAAAGCCGTGTGCTCCAGCTCCGCTGCCTGCTTGTCGACCAGCTGCCTGGCCTCGCTGATGCGCCCCCCATCCAGCAGGGTACCCAGCAGCCGGTTGTAATGGCGCATATCATGGCGCAGGACGCGCAGCGCCTGGCGCTTCTCTTCCTCGAGCCTGGTGTACTCCCGCAGCGAATAAAGCTGCTGCGCCAGCAGATTATTGCGATTGACTTCCGCCGTATGCTCTGACATCTGATGTCCAGCCATCAGCACCAGCCGGAACATCAAGAAGAAGAAAATGGGCAGGGCCAGCCGGCCCACGCGTTCGGGCACGCTATGATAGAGCTGCCCGTCCAGCATCGGCAAGGCATAGGCAAACAGCACCACTAAGGGCATCAAAGAGATATACAGCCCCAAAGGCCGATATTGGAAGAAACGCTGCGTTGGCACCAAGCGGCTGAACAAGCGCCGCTCCAACGGGATCAGCAGCGTGAACAGCACCAGATAGCAGCTCAGCAGTGCCAGCATGTGCAGGATATAACTATAATCCCCGGGCAGGAGCCCGCCGACGATAAACCCGCTGATCGTATGCAGCAAAAGCGAAAACAAGCTGTGCATCCCCAGGACAAACAAATGCTGCACAAAGCCCCGCGGAATGCAGTAATAAGCCAGCAGGAAAAAGGGCACCCAGCCAAAAGCCACCAGCAGTTTGAAACGCAAGACATCCCCGTCATACATGTTCAGAACAGCGGTATAGCCTAAAACCGCCAGGACACCCCAGCCAACCGACAGCCATTGCAGCTTGCGCCGCTGAGCAGCCAATACAGTCCTGGCAAAGGGCAGGTAACGGAGCCATACCCCCGTAAGCTGCAGACAGACCAATGCCAACGCCAAGAGAACTACCATTGCCAGCCCCTCACTTTCTGAGCAGATACTCCATATATTCATGCGCCGTCTCACGGTAAAGCCGCCGGCTTATGGGCAGGCGCTCGCCATTATTGAGCGCAAAACCATCATCCGTCAGCGCGGACACCGCCGCCAGATTGACCAGCACATGATTGTAGCACTCGGTGAAATCAGCCACATCCAATGCTGCAGCCACATCCGCATAGGGATTATCGACAGCCATCTCGGCCCCCGACAGCAAGTGGATGACACAGCCGCGCCGCCCGCCTACCCGGCGGCCGCCCTGGACATCGATATAGGCAATGCGCTCCCAAGGGACCTTGACCGCGCGGCCATTCAGCTGCACCAGAAGCGAACTGTCTGCCAGCAGCGGCAACAGGCGCTGCAAGATATCCATAAGCTGCGTCCGCGCTTGTTCGACCGGCTTCAGCAGGTACCCTGCCGGATACGCCTGATAGCCCTCCAGCGCAAAATCGGCACTGTTCGTCAGAAAAATGATGGGCAGCTGCGCCGCCTGCTTGCGGACAGCAAGTGCCGTCTCGATTCCATTGATCCCCTGTATGCAGATATCGAGAAACACCAGTTGGAACATCTCTGGCGCAAAGCTGGCCAGGAATTCCTCGCCACTGGCGAAAAGCTGCATATCCGCCTGCGCTACAAGCTCGATTCCGCAAGTGCGCAAGACTTGTTGCAAGGCATCCCGCGCCTCGGCTTCATCATCAACAATAGCAATTTTCACAACTTTCCCCCACAAAAAAATCCAGAAAATCACTTCTACCATCATTATACATGATTTTTCTAAAATAGGAAGATTTTACCATTTTTGGCAAGAATCTACCACCTTTGGCAAGAGCATGGCATCCCGCCCCAAAGTCCGCTAAAATCAAGGTGAGAACAACTATCCCAACAACAAAGGAGGCTCACCATGAAGGCTACGCCAACCAAGCGTTACAACATACTGGCCATCGACGACGATGCCATGAACCATATGATGCTCGAAGCCATCCTCAGCAGCAGCTACGGTTTCACTGCGGCCGCCAGCGGCCCCGAAGGCCTGTCCATGCTGTCTGAGCAGGCGTTCGACCTCATCCTGCTCGATATCAATATGCCGGAAATGAACGGCTTTGATGTTCTGGCTGCACTGCAGCAATCACCGCAGACCAAGGAGATCCCCGTGATCATGCTTACAGGCGACCTGGATCAGGAAACGGAAGTCGAAGGCATCCAGGCCGGGGCCTTCGATTTCGTCCATAAACCATTCATTCCCACCCTGATCCTGCGGCGCATCGAAAGGACGCTCGAACTGAAGGCGCTGCAGCATCATATGCAACAGGAAATCGACCGGCAGACAGCGATCGCTCAGCAGCAGCTGGCATCTACCCAGCGTCTGTTCCGCGAGATGATCGAGACGCTGGCCGATACGATCGATGCCAAGGACAAGTACACCAACGGCCATTCCCACCGCGTAGCGGAATACGCGCAGGAAATCGCCCGTCGGGCAGGAAAGCCGGCAGACTATCAACGCGCCGTGTATTACATGGCCCAGCTCCACGATATCGGCAAGATTGGCATCCCCTCAAGCCTTATCAACAAGACTACGAAACTGACTGACGCGGAATATGCAGAAATCCAGCAGCATACGATCATCGGCAGCGAGATCCTGGCCCATGTGACCGAGATGCCTGAGCTTGCCGATGCTTCCCGCAGCCATCATGAGCATTACGACGGCTCAGGCTACCCCGATGCGTTGGCTGGCACAGCCATCCCGGAAAAAGTCCGCATCGTCGCCGTTGCCGATATTTACGATGCAATGACGTCCAAACGCAGCTATCGCGATGTCTTGCCCCAAAGCATCGTTCGTCAGGAAATAATAAACGCCCGCGGCACACAGCTTGACCCATTCTTTGCCGATATCATGATTCAAATCATTGATGAGGATACGGACTACAAACTCCGGGAGGGCTAACCATGAACGACTACAAACAACGCAGCTTATCCCAATGGGGTACGTTGCTCATCATCAGTTTCATCCTCATTGTCCTGACTGCCGCCTGCTGGATTTTTACCACCAGCACGTTCGACCAGCCAAAACCAAAAGCCGGCATTATCCTGCTCGGCGGTATTGACGAAGAAGGCTGGAATGCCCCACAGTACCGCGGCATCCGCAAAGCATGTGACAATATGGGTATTGAGCTGCTGACCAAGGAGCGCATCACAGCCCCAGGCGACTGCACCAAATCCGTGCAGGAATTGGCCAATGCAGGTGCTGGCATGATTTTCCTGGCCAGTTATTCCTATTCCGAAGAAGCACAGAAATTTGTACGTGATTATCCGCAAATCGCATTTGGTACCAACTCGGCTGAATGCCATGCCCGCAATATGACTTCCTACTTCATCCGCATGTATCAAGGCCGGTACCTGGCCGGCGCACTGGCTGGCATGCGCACCAAAAGCAATGTCATCGGCTATGTTGCGGCCATGCAGAATTCTGAAGTCAATCGTGGCATCAATGCCTTTGCCCTGGGCGTACAGCAGACCAACCCGCAGGCCCGCGTTGTCGTCATGTGGACCGGCAGCTGGCAGAACGAGGAAAAGGAAGACGCTGAAGCCCGCCGTCTGATAAGCGAAGCCGGTGCTGACATCCTGACCTATCATCAGGATGAGCCAGCAGCCGCCAATGTCGCCGAGGAGCTCGGCATCGACTACATCGGCTACTATGAGGATCTGGGAAAACATGCCTGGCGCTCCGACCATGCACTGACCTCCGTAATCTGCAATTGGGACCGCTACTACGAAGACATCATCCGCCGCTTCCTCAAAGGCGAACTCAACTACGTCGATAAGCAATGGGTCGGCATGGAAGCTGGCTTCGTTGAGTTATGCGATTTCTCTGCCGCCGTCACCGCTGACGAAAAAGCCAAGCTCGAGCAGCTGAAGCAAGCCATGCTCGCCGGCCGGTTCATATTCGCCGGCGAGATCTACGATCGTCAAGGCAAACTGCGCTGCCGCCCCGACGAATCCATCCGCGACGACCGCCTGCTCCAGCACATGGACTGGCTTGTAAAGGGGGTAGACATCCTTGAATAATCGCAGAAAAATGCTGCTGACGATTGCCATGACGATGTTCCTGCTCGTGCTTGCAGGCATCTTCATCCAACAGAAAATCGTCACCATGCTGAATAATGCGGCCGAACACTCCGTAGCCCGGCAGACCGAGGATATCTCGCTGCTGGCAGGTGAGCGTTTCCGCCGCTTCCTGACCCCGTTGCAGACCGCCGCCATGCATCTGAGCACCCATGAAGAGGACAAACGGGATGTATTGAACATGTTGTCCCTGCAATGTCCCGAAGGACAGGCCGGCCTGATCGACTTCCAGCGCCATACCATAGGCCGCCCTGTATCGAGCGACTCCTTTCCGCGCTTGCAGCTGGCCTTCCACGGCAATACGGTCATCGACTATAATCCTGACATCGGCATCCTGCTCGCTACACCAGTCGTCTATGAGGACAACGTCCGCTATGTCCTCTACCAAGTCTATCCGATTGGCGCACTGCCCAAACTATTTGCACTCTCTGACTACGATGCCTTCACGCATGTCATCATCCAATACCGCGACGGCAGTCTGGCCGTCCCCTATGAAAACTACACGACCGAAGACGCGCGGTTCTGGGGCGATGATGCCATCCAGCAAGGCATGCGCGAAGTCCACCGGCGTCTCCAGCGCAATAAAGCCGCCGCAGTCTACACCGAAGGTGCCGAAGGAAAATTCTTCGTCTTTGGTGCCGACCTCCCCCAGACCGACTTCTCCATGATTGGCTATATGCCCTGGTCAGCAGTCGCGGGACAGATTGTCAGCGTCTATCAGCGCGTGTTCTTCCTCTTCACGCTGATGCTTGTCTTGTTCGCCTGCCTGAGCATCTATCTGCTCATGGCCCAGACGCGCGTAGCTGAAAACGAGGAGCTGCGCCAGGCGCGGGCAGCTGCCGATGCCGCCAATCAAGCCAAGAGCCAGTTCCTCGCCAACATGAGCCATGAAATCCGCACACCGCTCAATGCCATCAGCGGCATGAATGAGATGATCCTGCGGCAGGCGCCACCAGGCGAAATCAAGCACTACGCCCACAACATCAAATCGGCCTCGACGGCCCTGCTGAGCCTCATCAATGAGATCCTCGACTTCTCGAAGATCGAGTCAGGCCATATGGAACTCGTCCCTGCCGACTACCAGCTGACCAAGATACTCCGTGAAGTCTGCACCATCGTCGGCGTGCGCGCTCAGGCCAAAAACCTGCAATTCAAGGTACACGTCGATCCCTATCTGCCCAATGGCCTGCATGGTGATGCTGGCCGCCTGCGCCAGATCCTCATCAATCTCCTGAACAACGCCATAAAATATACGCCGACAGGATCGATCACCCTCGATATCAGCGGCCGCCGGAATGAGAGCACGCTCTATCTGCGGGCCGCCGTGACCGATACAGGCATCGGCATCCGCGACGAAGACAAGAGCCGGCTGTTCCATGTCTTTGAACGGCTCGACATCAAACGCAACTGCCAGATCGAAGGCACAGGCCTCGGACTGGCCATCACGCAGCGCCTGCTGAAGATGATGGCTGGCACCATAGATGTCACCAGCACCTACGGCACTGGCAGCACCTTTACGATCGAGCTGCCGCAGGCCATCCACTCCTTCGATCCAGTCGGCGCCTTCAGCCTGAATGCCCCGCCGGAATTCGAGGATGCAGACATCCCGCAGACCAGCTTTATCGCTCCCGCCGCCCATGTGCTCATCGTCGACGACAATGAGATGAACTGCTTCGTCGCCGACAGCCTGCTCAAGGAGACACAGGTACAGACCGTCATCGCCCATAGCGGTGCCGACGCACTGAAGGCCTTGCAGCAGCAGTCCTTCGAGGTCGTCCTGCTGGACTACATGATGCCTGGCATGGACGGGGTGGAAACCCTGCATAAGGCAAAAGAACTATTAGGCGACAGCTCCACCCGCTTCATCGCGCTGACGGCCACCGCCCTTTCCGGCTCGCGGGAAAAATTCCTCCACGAGGGCTTTGACAACTATCTCAGCAAGCCCATGACCGGCGAGGATCTCGCCGCCATGCTGCATCGCTACCTGCCGCCCGGACTGGTGGAAAAACCGCCGAAGCCTGCACCAGCAGCACCACAGCCAGCCCCCCAGGCTGCTGACAGCCCCGCGCCGCCGTCACCGGCTGCCGAAGCCCCGCCGCTTATCGACCGCGAGATTGGCCTGAAATACTGCAACAACATCCAAGCACTCTACGACAAAGTCCTCGCCATGTTCAGCGAGCAATCCGCAGCCAAGATCACGCAACTCGACCGTGACCTGACTGCCGCCGATTGGCAGGACTACCGCATCAATATCCACGCACTGAAATCATCAGCCCTGACCATCGGCTGCCGCGCACTCAACGAAGCAGCCAAAGCACAAGAACAAGCCGCCAAAGACTATCTGGCAGCTGATGCCTCTCCCCAACAGCAGGACCAGGCCGTTGCCTATATCGAACAACATCACGATAACATCATGAAACTCTATCAGCAAGTCGCCAAGCTTGCTGCCGGCCAGGCATGAAAGCAGGCTGCCGCACGCATCTATAACGTGCAGCAGCCTGCTTTTTCCGTTCTAAATCATTTATTCGTATGCCAATGCGTACGCACATTGCCGATATGCCAATGATAACGATGCTTGTACCGCGGGATCTGGCTGTCTTTGAGCTGGAAAGTATGGTGCACCTTCTGATTCGGCGCTACCTTCACATTCGTATGTTGATGAATGCTGGGATTCTGATAGATGATGCCGCCATTCGGATTACTAACCGTAAGGTCATATTGGATTTCCTTAGCATAAGCCGTCCGATCACCAGTATTCTCAAAATACCCACTGACCGCCGCCCTGCCTGGGGCTGTGAGTTTGACGTGCTCTACATGGAAAATGATATGCGGTCTAGCCTCTGCCCCTTGCAGGCAAAACACACTGCCCAGAACAAACACAGCCACGAACGCCAAAAATGTGGATTTGAAAATGCGCATAGAAAAGCCTCCCCTGATAACTTGCGCGAAATACTCTTTCCGATAGCATTAAACCACCTTGCCATTAAATGCACCTTAAAAATCCAACCTATATTTTTC
>NZ_VTOZ01000046.1:0-7539 GCF_008271345.1 Pseudoselenomonas caprae | reverse complement strand
TATTTACAGGAAAGTAAAAGCTGTGCATAACTTACGAGAAATCAACAAGTTATGCACAGCTTTGCGTGTATATGTGGATATTTTTGTGGATAACGCTGTTTTAGCGGGCGGCTGGCTGCGGCAGCTGGGAGTGGCAGGAGGCGCCTGCGAGGCGGACGGCTTTTTCGGCGAGTACTTGGGTAGCGTCGATGAAGTTGCCAGTGATGTGGTACATGGCAACCGCGACGGGGATTTCGGTGCAGCCGAGGATGAAGGCTTCGGCCCCTGCGGCTTCCATTTCGTGCAGGGCTTGGCAGACGGGCTGGGTATCGTAGTCTCTCAAGCCGGCTTTGACGCCGTCGTAGATCATGGCGTGGATGGCGGCGCCTTGTGCTTCAGTGGGCAGCAGCGGTTCTATGCCGGCGTGCTCGAGGGCGCGCTGGTAGATGCCTGTGCGGCAGGTGCCTGTCGTCGCGAGCAGGCCGACTTTCTGGTAGCCCTGGGTCTTACAGTATTCGGCCGTTGCTTCGATCATGCTGATGACGGGAATCTGCAGATAGGGCAGCAGCGGTGGCAGGAAGTAGTGGGCGGTGTTGCAGGCCATGACGAGGAAATCCGCTCCCTGGCTGGTCAGGCGCTCGGCTGATTTCAGAAGTTCGGGAACGGGGCTGGGGCCCTGCCCGAGAATGGCCGCTGTGCGGTCGGGAACGTTGGTATTATTGTCGACGAGAATATGGATGTGCTCCTGATCTTCGCGGGCCTCGGTGGCGCAGATGATTTTCTGCATGAGGTCGACGGTGGCCATGGGGCCCATGCCGCCAATGATTCCAATCGTTTTCATGATGCGATCCTCCTTATTCTATGGGCGTGCGTTTCTTTTGGCTGCCGGATTGTTGTCTGTTCTTTGCTTGCTTCTAGCATAGCATTGGCGTATGATATAAGCAAATATGTATAACTTTAACAATTGCATAAAAAAATATTATAAGGATAAGGAGAAAATATTCATGATTAGTGGAATGGATTATGTCTATGCCGTTTGGCAGGCGCGCAGTTTTTCGGCGGCAGCGCGGCGCTTGTTCGTTTCTCAGCCTGCCCTGTCGGCGGCAATCAAGCGTGTGGAGACGGAAATCGGCCTGCCGCTTTTCGATCGCAGCCGGAGCCCGCTGCAGCTGACCGATGCGGGCAAGGCGTATATCGAGGCAGCAGAACGCATCTACCGCATCCAGCGCGACCTGGAGCGCTATTGCGGAGATCTGGCAGGACTGGCCAGCGGCACGCTGCAGCTCGGCGGGACGAATTTCTTTGCGTCCTGTTTCCTGCCGCCGATGATTGAGGCGTTCAGCAAAAAATATCCGCAGATCCGGCTCACGGTGACGGAGTCGGATTCTGCGGATCTGTATCACAAGCTGGCCAACGGCGAACTGGATGTCATTGTCGACAGCGGAATCTATGATGCGTCGCTTTATGATATCCTGCCGTTCTATACGGATCAGCTGCTATTGGCAGTGCCGGCGGGGCTGGCCATCAATACACGGTCGGAGCTGCAGGCGTGCAGGCTCAGGCGTGAGGATATCCTGGCGGGGCGTCATCGCGATGGTACGGTGCAGCCGGTTTCGCTGGCGGCATTTGCGGAGGAGCCGTTCCTGTTGCTCGGCAAGGGCAACGATATGCACCGGCGGGCCAGGGGGCTTTTTCAGGCAGCCAAGGTCACGCCGCAGGTCAGGCTGTATCTCAACCAGCTGATGACGGCGTTCCATATGGCCCGGCAGGGACTCGGGCCGACGTTTTTGACCGATACGCTGGTGCGCCTGGCCGCGCCAACCGAGGCGCTGGTATACTACCGGCTGAGTGGCGAGCTGGCGACGCGGCAGACGTTCCTGGCGGTCAAGAAGTGCGGCTACCGTACGAAGGCCATGGAGGGGTTCCTTGCTTGCAGCCTGGCGCTTTACGGGCGTCCGGAAATCAGCGCGTGATGGCGTCGTAGAGGGCGAAGATGAATTTTTTCGTGTTGATATGTACCTGCGACAGCGAGGGCTTTTCATCGTTTTCGATGAGCCGCATGGTATTGCGGATGTCGCTGTAGTCGAAGTAGATAGGTGCGTATTCTTCAAAACGGGGATTTGTGTAGTCGACGGCACCGAGCGTGGCGAGGTGGACATGCGCCTGATAGATGGTGCGGCGCAGGCGCTGCTCCATGGCTTTAGCTTCGCGGGGCGCATCGCTGGTGGCAGGGCGTTCGCTGGCGACATTGGTGAATAGCTGCTTGAGGCTCGGATTCATACCGGGATGGCGCGTGAGATAGCTGATGATATCCAAAAGATCCTGTGCGCCGGGGGCGTTTGCTATGCCCAGCTCCTGCAGCAGCGCCGTTCCTTTTTGTGCTGGGGAGGGAGCGGGGGCTGGTGCGGCCATCGCCTGCGGCGTGAGGCTGGCCAGGGAGCTCTGGAGGTTCTGGGCGAAGGATTCCAGCCGCAGGTGCTCGCTGACGTTCCGGATGATGCTGACAATTTCATTGCGGTTCAAGGGTTTGGTGATGTAGTAGTTCACGCCCTGTTCGTAGGCTTTGCCGACGAGGTCTTTGCTCTCGACCTGTGAGAGCATGATGATCTTGCCGGTGAAGTCTTTTTTTATCTGGCTGACGGCGGCGATGCCGTCGATGCCGGGCATCAGCATGTCGATGATCAGGATGTCGACATGGTGCAGGGCCAGCAGGCTATTGGTAAGTTCCGCCGCGGAGGGCAGGCTGGCCACGACTTCACCGAGATTGTAGTCTTCGATGATGTCCTGGAGCATCATGCGGATGGCTTCGTCGTCGTCGATAAGCAGGATATTCATGGTTGATTTCCTTTCGTGTCGTTTTTGTGGAGCTTGTGGCAGGGCAGGACGATGTCGCAGGTGACGGTGTTCTGCCCGTCGGAGTCGATGGCAATCGTGCCGCCGAGATTTTCCACCTGATGGCGGACATAGGTAAGCCCGACGCCGCTGGAGGCTTTGCCGGTACTGTCGAATTTCGTCGTGTAGCCCGGATGGAAGACCCGGGACAGGCGGTGTGGCGGGATGGCGCTGCCGGTGTTGCCGATATGGATGCTGAGTTTATCGTCGCCCTGGCCGCCGCTTACCCGGATGGATACCAGGCCTTGGCCCTGGATGGCCTCGACAGCGTTGGCGACGAGGTTGCCGAGCAGCGAGAGCAGCAGGAAGACGTGCAGCGGCGGCAGGCCGCGCGGTACATTGCTATGGAAGCTGATATCTTTATTCAGCGAGCGCGCGTATTTTTCCTGCGTATGCACGAGCAGCCGGACAATCTGGTCGGGCGGCAGGTAGTCCTCGACATGGCGGTTGTTCGTGAGCTCCTGCAGGCCTGCATAGATGCGCTGATGGGTCTTCTTGATTTCGTGGCACTGGCCGGCGATGCGCAGCAGTTCCTGCGCAATGGCTTGCTGCTGGGGCGTATGGGCTAGTGTCTTGACGGCGTCGTAGATCTGATAGCAGTCGTGCGTGACATCTTCGGCACTGCGCAGGGCGCAGCGTAGCTCGAAGGCCTCCTCGTAGAGGCTCGAGATCAGCAGCGAGAGCCGGTGCTGCTCCTTGGTCTTGCGCGTCAGCCGCACCTCGGTGTTGTAGAGCTGGAACAGGAAGAAGAACGAGAGGATGAAGAAGCAGCGGAAGACCGCGATGAGCAGCAGCCGGCCGAGCATGCCGAGGGTGAGCTGGTAGCTTTCCTGATAGGCGATGGCGTTCATGGCTGCCAGCTCGGCGACGCTGGCAAAGACCTCGGCGATGATGGCCCAGAAGGCGATCTCGAGGGCCTGGGCGTAGATGGACTTGTGCGTGAGCTGCGGCAGTGCGAAGAACAGCGCATAGCCGAAATAATAGAAGAAAGTCGGCACATGCAGGGCAAAGGAAGCTCCCAGTGGCTGGCCGTAGAGGCAGACATCGAGCGCCGTGCGGAACAGCATGACCGTGATGCCGGCGCAGGTGCCGGTGAACAGCCGCGGGAAGGGGCGCAGCCAGAGCAGGAACAGCAGGAAGACCGGCGAGCCGAAGCTCACGCGGAAATTGGCGAAGTCCCCGGTGAAGGGGTGGATCTTGGGCTCACCGGCCAGCGGCACGAGGATGAGCATGAATAGGAACACGAGCCAGTCACGGCGCGTGGGCTTGGTGTCAAACATGATGTACTCCTTCAAGATGATGTGTATTTATTATTTTGTATACACGTATAAATGTATCCTCTTAGAGATAATATAAAATTATCAAAAAATATTTGTCGTTAATGTGTCGGATTTTGTAGTTTCTTGTAGTCGGTTAGTTATATTAATATCATCAATCAAACCATTAGTCAATTCTTATCGTTGGAAACGCAGGAATGGCTGATGGGACGGAATCATAAGGAGGAAGTATCATGTCTGAACAAAAGCAAAGCCAAGGGCTCAGTCCCCTGGTACGTGGCCTCATGTGTGTGGCCATTGGCGCAATCATCTGGTTCATCCCGGCACCGGCTGGTGTCGGCCCGCAGGCTTGGGGCCTGCTCGCCGTATTCATTGCGACTATCGCAGGCTTCATCCTGCAGCCGATGCCAATCGGTGCTATCGCTATCATCGCCTGCGCTCTGCTGCCGGTGCTCGGCATCATGAAGCCGGGTGAGGCGCTGGCTGGTTTTTCGAACACGACGATCTGGCTGATCGTATCGGCCTTCATGTTCGCCGAGGGCTTCATCAAGACGGGGCTTGGCAAGCGCATTTCCTACATGCTGCTCTCGAAGTTTGGCAGCAGCACGCTGCGCGTCGCCTATGTCATGAGTGCGGCTGACTTCATCATCGCTCCGTTCACGCCGTCCAACACGGCGCGCGGCGGCGGCATCATCTATCCGATCGTCCGCAGTGTCACGGCAGCTATCGGCTCCGATGCGGAGACGGGCAAGAACAAGCGCACGGGTGCCTTCCTGATGTTCAGCGCCTATGCCGCTGTCATCACCTCGGCCTGCATCTTCCTGACGGGCGCTTCGAACAACGTGCTCTGCAACACGCTGGCCCAGGAGATGTTCGGCACTTCGATCGGCTGGGGCGAGTGGTTCCTGGCCTGCATCATTCCGGGCCTCATCCTGACCATCGCTACGCCGGCTATCCTCTATAAGCTCATCAATCCGGAGATCCAGGACTCCCCGGAGACGATGCAGCTGGCCAAGAAAGAGCTCAGCCAGATGGGCGCTATGACGCTCAAGGAGAAGATCCTCTGCGTGATCTTCATCGCAGCTCTCGTCATGTGGGCTACGGGCTCCATCCACCATATTGACTCGGCCTTCGTCGCACTCCTGGGCCTTTCGGCCATGCTCCTGACGAAGATCCTCGACTGGTCGGATATCACGAAGCAGCATGGTGCCTGGGACGTCCTCGTATGGATGGGCGTGCTGGTCAACATGGCAGCCTACCTGTCGAAATTCGGTCTGATGAAATGGTTTGCTGGGGCTATGGCTGCACAGTTCGCAGGAATGCCGTGGATGACGATGCTCATCATCCTCTGCCTCATCTATACCTTTGCACACTATCTGCTCGCGAGCAACAGTGCCCATATCATGGCTCTGTTTGCGGCTTTCGCGACGATCCTGGTGGCTGCTGGTGCGCCGGTGCTCGGCGTACTGATCCTCTTGGGCGCGCTCTGCAACAGCGCCTCGTTCCTCACCCACTATGGCTGCGGTGTCACGCCGATCTTCTTCGGCGCGAACTTCATGGGCCAGGGTGAGTGGTGGAAGATCGGCTTCATCATCACGGTCCTGCACATCGTGGTCTGGATGGGCGTTGGCCTGCCAGTCATGAAAGTGCTCGGCATGTTGTAAGCCTATGTGATTTCGTTGCGGAAAATGATTTGCCTGCCTGAATTGTACTACAATAATGTACAATTCAGGCGGACAAAAAAGTAAAAAATATTAATTTTGTACTTGCGTGTATTTTGTATACATGATACAATAATACCAAGTTAAGCGATTGATGATTCTAGGAATCAGAAACAATACGTTTCACTATCAATGATGTTGTTTGTGACTGCTGGGGGATAACAGCAGCCGAGAGAAAGGAACGTGGACGATTATGAGAACAGAGCATGATTTCATTGGTGAGCTTCAGGTACCGGATGATGTTTACTATGGTGTCCAGACGATGCGTGCCATTGATAACTTCAAGATCACGGGTCAGACAATCGATCCGGATTTCGTTCAGGCATTTGCCAAGGTAAAGAAAGCTGCTGCCCTGGCTAACATGGCTACGGGCCGCCTGCCGAAAGAGATCGGCGAGCCGCTGGTCCAGGCTGCTGACGAAATCATCGAAGGCAAATGGCTCGATCAGTTCCCGGTTGATCCGATTCAGGGCGGCGCTGGCACGTCAGTCAACATGAATGTCAACGAGGTTCTCTGTAACCGCGCCCTCGAGATCATCGGCAAACCGAAAGGGAGCTATGATATCATCTCCCCGAACAACCATGCCAACATGGCACAGTCGACGAACGACAGCTTCCCGACGAGCATCAAGGTCTGCCTCTCGCATAAGGCAAAGAAACTCACGGCTTCGCTCGACCGTCTCGCTACGGAACTCGAGAAGAAGGCTGAGGAGTACAAGGATATCCTCAAGATGGGCCGTACGCATCTGCAGGATGCTGTACCTATCACGCTGGGCCAGGAGATGGGCTCCTATGCTTCGTCCATCCGCCGCGGCATTGCCCGCATCGATCATGCCATCGATGGCATCCATGTCATGAACATGGGCGGCACGGCTGTAGGCACGGGCCTCAATGCTGAGCCGGAGTACATCAAGAAAGTCGCTGAGACGCTTTCGGAAGTCACGGGCGAGAAATATGTGACGGCTGACAACATCATCGATGCAACGAACAACACCGATGGTTTCTCCGATGTATCGAGCGCTATGAAGACGACGGCACTGGTGCTCATCAAGATGGCTAACGATTTCCGCATGATGGCTTCGGGCCCGCGCTGCGGCTTCAACGAACTCAAGCTGCCGAAACGCCAGCCGGGTTCCTCGATCATGCCGGGCAAAGTCAATCCGGTTATCGCTGAGGTCCTCGACCAGGCTTGCTATCAGGTCATCGCTAACGATATCGCTGTTTCCCTCGGCGTTGAGAACGGCCAGTTCGAGCTCAATGTCATGGAGCCGGTCATCAGCTTCAACATGTTCAATTCGATGAAGTACATGGCTAATGCTGTTGATACTTTCGTTGATAAACTGCTCATCGACCTTGAGCCGAATAAAGAGCAGTGCCAGGAGTGGCTCGACAAGAGCGTCGGTGTTGTCACGGCTATGCTGCCGCACATCGGCTATGAGAACTCCGCAATGATTGCCAAGGAAGCCTACAACACGGGCAAACCGGTCCGTCAGGTCATCCTGGAGAAGGGCCTCATCTCCCAGGAGAAGATGGAGAAGATCCTCTCCCCGAAACAGATGACGACCCCGGGCATCGCCGGCTGATCCGCTATCCAAGAACTTTCTATAAATTCCCCGAAAATCCCCCAGGATGCTTCCAAATCCCCTGGGGGATTTTTACTGTACAAAAATA
>NZ_VTOZ01000045.1:0-9308 GCF_008271345.1 Pseudoselenomonas caprae | reverse complement strand
CAAGGAGCGTCAGTGGGCTTTTTCGATTCGTTCAAAATAGACTTGATATAGCTTAGCTAAGTTTATATGCTATCTTTAGGGGAATAGTTCTATATAAATTTAGAGCTCCAAGGAGTTTTGCTTTATTATGGAGAAATTATAGGTAGGCGCTTTATGATTGATGTGAAATGATATATTATTGAGAGTAGTTTTGTTTTATTGGCAGAGTACGATATAATCATCGAGTATTGTTTTAAGAGGTGTGTAAAATGAATTTAAAAGATTACACAATCTATATTGATGGTGAAGATAGAACGAAGGATATAGCCTACTGTGAACAAATCAGTAATACATCTGTGTGGAAAATAAAATTTCATAATAGAGATAAAGTATATACATATAAAGTTGGGAGAATAGTTGTTAAAGCTAATAATGTTAAAGATAGTAATGTTTTTGAATATTTAAAACGATTAGCTGAACTTAATCCTTTGTTGGGGGATAATAATAAAAGAATAATGCTTGGAATATATAATAAAATCAAGTATATAAATCCTTTAAGTGTATTGTATGGTTACATGAATGGATCGCTCGATAATAAACATAAAAAAGATACGGATGAACTTATTTTTCCATTTGAAGTCAATAGGAGTCAGATGAAGGCGGTGGAAAATGCTTTTCGGTATCAAGTTACTGTTATTGAGGGACCGCCAGGAACAGGGAAGACGCAAACGATATTGAACATTATAGCAAATGTCATATTGCGTGGACAGACGGTTCAAATAGTATCTAACAATAATTCGGCTGTTGATAACGTGCTTGAAAAATTAGAAAGTAACAAGCTGAAATTTATTGCGGCAATGCTTGGGAACGGCGCTAATAAGCAGAAATTCCTTGTGGAACAAGTGGGATGTTATCCGGAATATTTGTCCAAATGGGCTTATGATGGTGATGTATTAGAGCTAAAAAAAGAAAACAAATCACGTTTAACAAAGCTGCAAGAAATATTTGATGCACAAGTTGAAAAAGCAAAAGTTGATGGTGAATTGAATGGATTCTTATTAGAAAAGAAATATTTTGAAAGATATTTAGAAGATAATGCTGTTACAATACAAAAGATTTCAAGTGTGTATAGTATTTCATCAAAACGAGTGCTAGACTTGATAGATGATTGTGAAAGGAATAAAACAAGTAATATAGTATCGTATGTCTTATCCTGTGCTTTGCGTGCGGTTAAATATGGAATATGGAATTGGACTGTTTGGTCGAAGGATAGTAGACAGATTATAGCATCGTTACAATATAAGTTTTATCAATTAAAAGAAAATGAGTTAAAAGAAAAGCAAAAAGAAATAGAGCGCTTGTTGAGTAATAGAGATAGTAGTTTATTAGATAAGATGTGTAAAGATTCGATGATTATCTTACAAGACTGCTTGAGTAAGAAGTTTACGTGTAATGAAAAACGTATGGCTTTTAATCAGGGAGATTTTATGCACAAAGCGAATCAGTTTATATATGAGTATCCTGTAGTGCTTAGCACAGCGTTTTCATCAGCAAGGTGTCTATCTGATGATGTGATGTATGACTATGTCATAATGGATGAGGCTTCCCAAGTAGATGTAGCTACAGGTGCTTTAGCTTTGCTCCGTGCCAAAAATGCAATAATTGTAGGAGATTCAAAGCAATTGCCCAATATAGTTGATAAAAAATATAGACAGTATGCAGAGCGAATATTTGAAGACGCTTCTGTGAGAGCCTGTTATAAATATACATACAGTTTCCTTCAATCGATTAAGATGGAGCTTGCTGAAGAACAGTGCGTTTTATTGCGAGAACATTATCGTTGTCATCCACGTATTATTGATTTTTGCAATAAAAAATTTTATCGCGATGAATTAGTGATTATGACAGCGAATGGCGTAGATGATGATGTAATGAAGGTAATAATGACAAATGAAGGGGGGCATGGTAAGGAGGATAGGTATAATCAGCGTGAAATAGATGTGATAAAAGAAGAAGTGTTACAAGAAATGGGCGATATGGAAGATATAGGGATTATCAGTCCGTACCGCAACCAAGTTGAAAAATTAAAAGAGGAAATACATAATGTAGAAATAGATACTGTTCATAAGTTTCAAGGGAGAGAAAAATCATGTATTATCATTTCAACGGTAGATAATCAGATTAGTGATTTTGTTGATAATTCTAATATGATTAATGTAGCTGTGTCGCGAGCAAAAAAAAAATTATTCCTGGTTACAACAGGAAATAGACAAAGTCGAAGTGGTAATATAGCTGATTTGATAGAATATATACGATATAATAATGGTGAAATACGAGAAAGTAAAATCAGTTCTATATTTGATTATTTATATAAACAATATACAGATAGACGAATCGAATATATCCGTAAACATAAGCGTATATCACAATATGATTCTGAAAATCTTATGTATGGGTTATTGGAGGATATTTTACAAGGTGATGATTTTGCGGCATTAGAAGTGATTTGTCATTTGCCTTTAAGTATGCTGATTAATTTAAAATATGACAGCAATCTAAGCCAAGAAGAAAGGAGTTTTGTACGTAATCCTTTTTCGCATATTGATTTTGTAATTGTAAATAAAGTTAGTAAATTGCCGGTATTGTTGATTGAAGTAGATGGAGTAGCTTTTCATAAACTAGGGACTGAACAAGCTAGAAGAGATGCGTTAAAAAATAGTGTCATAACTAAATATAATCTGCCGTTTCTTCGCTTGCCTACAAATGGAAGTGAAGAGAAGAAAAAGATTGTTGAAAAATTGAGGAATTTGATTCGAGTGGATTCAACTTGTAGGAATTAAAGATGGGGTTCAGGGCTTTTAGGAGTGATGAAAATGTTAAGCAGGCGTTCATTTATTCGCAATTTAGTGGTCGGTCTTGGGGCGCTGACCTTTGGCGGCTGGCAAAGGCTGGTTAGTGCCGAAGGGCGGGGGTATTACCGGATTGTCGTGCTTGGCGACCCGCATCTGCCGGTGCGCGTGGCTGAGCATACGGATGTCAAGGAACAGCAGAAAATCATGGCGGCCAAGGACGATGTGATTGCCGATATCAATGGCTGGGAGGATGTGTCAGCAGTCGCTGTAGTGGGCGATATTGTCGCGCGGCGGGCGGTGCAGTCTGAATATGAGTATGTCCACTCGTTCTTTGGCAAACTAAAGAAGAAACTCTGGGTCGTCAACGGCAATCACGAGTTCCTTTATGAAGATGGGGTGCAGCCCAATGGAAAGCTGAAAGTAGCCAGCCTTGCGACTTGGCGCAGGAAACTTGCTTATTTTGCTGCGTTCTGGCAGCTGCCGCGGCGCTGGTATGCCAAAGACCTTGGCCGGTATCATCTGATTTTCCTGTCGACGGAGGGACCGCTGCCCACGCAGATTGGCGAGGAACAGCTGGAGTGGTTCCGCAAGGATCTGGCCAAGCATCGCGACAAGACCACGCTGGTCTTTTTCCATGGGCCCCTCAACCATACCTTGCTGAACTATAAGAAATCCGTCAATACCCCCAAGACCATTGCGATGCCCGCCGATGCAATCGATGCGATCCTGACCGAGAATCCCCAGGTGAGGCTGTGGGTATCGGGACATACGCACACGCCGTGCAATAACCCGAGCTATGCCGATAAGGAGGTCAACCGCTATAACGAGCATACGTATAATATCCACAACGATTGCATGGACAGGAAGAAGATAACGACCAATTCCATCTACTTGTATGAGGATCATATCGAAGTCCGTACCTTTGACCATAAGCATAAGAAATGGCTAACAGGATTTGACCGGTCATTTTGACATGTCAGATCCTGTTAGCCAGGGCATGTTCTTATTTTTTCGCCAGCACGAAGACGGTGCCCAGGATGAGGGCTGTGCCGAGGTAATCCAGCGGGGCAAAGCTGGCGTTCAGGAAGACCATGGAGAGGATGATGGCAGATAGGGGCTCGATGGAGCCCAAGAGGCTGGTTTCGGTGGGGGAGATGTATTTGATGCTGCCGAGATAGCAGCCGAAGGCAATGATGGTACCAAAGAGGATGATGTAGGCGTAGATGATGGCTGCCAGACTGTTCCAGGTGCCAGAAAACTGCCAGGGGGGACAGAGGGGCATCAGCGCAAGCCCGCCCAGCAGCATGCCCCAGCCGGTGATCAGTGTGGCCCGCCATTTGCGGATGAGGCGTTTGGGCTGGGTGGTGTAAAAGGCGGCGGCAAAAGCGGAGCCAAGCCCCCAGAGCAGTGCGGCAAGCGGAATCGACAGCGTATCGAGACGCCCATGGGTGACCAGCAGGAAGGTACCGCCTACGGCCATCGCCACGCAGAGGAATTCGCGGCGGGGCGGTATCTTGCGGGTGGAGAGGGCTGTATAGCCGATGATTATCACGGGCATCAAGTATTGCAGGATGGTAGCTGCGGCGGCATTGCCCTGCTGGATGCAGGCAAAATACGTATATTGTACGGCCAGCATGCCGAAGATGGCAAATAGCAGCACGTCGTGCCTGTCCTGCTTGTCTTTCCAGATGGACAGGATATTTTGCCGGTAGCAGCAGTAATCGATGAGCAGGAACAGGCAGCCAGCGAGCAGCATGCGGGACACTACGAGCCAGGCGGTAGAAAAGCCGCAATCCTGCAGCAGGTATTGTCCTGCCACACCGCTGCCGCCCCACATCGAGGCGCCGAGGCAGACCATGAGCAGGCCTTGTTTTCGTTTGGTCAAATCTTCATCCCCTTAGCAGGCAAATATCCTTGTGGTTAAAAAGTGCCACTTCTTTCGCAAAAGACGATTACGCGTCATTGCGAAAGAAGTGGCATTTCGTTTATTTTTTCTTTGGATATACGCCGATGGTCAGTTCATTGATAAGCGGCAGCTTTTCGCCAAGCTTGCGGCAGAGGATTGCGCCGAGCATGGCGAGGATAAGAGTCGCAAAGTAGAAGGCAATGGCAATCGGTGCGGTCATGATGCGGCCGCTGTGTTGCAGCATCATGCCAAGATAGGTGATGGCCAGTGGATGGGCCAGATAGGCAAAATAGGAATGCTTGCCGAGCTGGTGCAGCAACGGATTGAGGAAGCCCGGATAGCTTTGGTAGGTGAAAACCATAAAGAAGAACAGCGATGCTGCGATGGTGTAGAAGATGCCCGCTGGGCAGAGCTGATGCGCCGTGTTGATGGCCTCCAGCGGCGTGTAGCCAGTCTTATCGATCAGCTTATAGTAGTAGGCCATGAGGGCGGCAAAGCTTACCCAGAAGAAGGTCGTGATGCCCAGGGCGTGCTTTTTCATAAAGTTCATGAAGGCATCGATATGGACGGCCAGATAGCCGCCGAGCACGAAGATGAATACGTAGTGCATGACCCAGTAGTTCAAGCGGTACATCAGGAAGGGCTTTAGGATTGACCCGTCAGGCAGGCTGTAGACAAAGAGATTGAAGCTCGTGGAAAAGCTCGACCAGTAATCAAAGCCGATCTGGGCGAGCAGCAGCAGCGTAAGGCTTGCCTTGCCGGCATGACGCACCATCCAGATCCAAAGCGGCATCAGGAGGTAGAACCAGAGCAGGATGACAAGGAAGTAGAGCTGGTACTTCGCATTGCCGAAGAACAAGAGGACGATGAGATGCAGCGGATCGGGAAAGCCCACGCCGTAGAGCCAGCCGTCATGCAAAAGGTAGAGGAACGACCAGACAAGATACGGTACAAGCACTGTCTTGAAGCGGCGCTTCATGAAATCACGGAAGTCAAACGGAGCGTTTAGATCCAGATTATAGAACAGGCCGAAGGCGGAGATGAAGAAGAAGATCGGCACACTGAAACGTGTGGCGACCTCGAAGAGGGCGATGAGATCGACGTTCGCCGCTGTATTGGCAAGGTATTGGGAGCCGACATGGATGCCGATGACGCCCATCATAGAGATTCCGCGGATGTATTCGATAGCTGCCAGCCGCGGTTTGCGCGGCCGGGAAACTGTTGCTGCTTGTTCTTGCATGAAAATAAAAACTCCTTACTGCTTGTATTGGTGGGATCAGTCTTCCAGGATGTAGTCAATGTGCACGCGTGCCGTGAGCGACAGGCTGCCCGGCTCGATGGTCGTAGCGGCAGCTGTCTTGGCAGCGGCAAGCATCATATTGTCATAGCGGCGCGATTCGAGATAGCCCGTGCTTTCGGATACGTTCTGGATGCCAACGATGCGTTTGCCAAGTCCCTTGGCGAGAATCTCGGCCTTGTCACGTGCATCCTGGACAGCCTTCAGCAGGGCTTCCTTACGGACGGCCTGGGTGTTGCCTGCGGCGAAGTCGAGGGAATGGATCTCGTTGGCCCCTGCGCCGAGCGCTGCGTCGATGACCTTGCCGGTTTGCTTGATGTCGCGGACGATGACGATGATGGAATTATTCACCGTATAGCCGCTGATTTCGTTGCGATGGTTCTCTGCCGTGCGGTAATTGGGATGGAACGAATAATTGTTGGTCTGGATATCCTTGGTTTCGATACCGAGGGCCTTGATGGCCTTGTTGACCTGCTCAGTCGTCCAGGCGTTATCGTTCTGTGCCTTGCCGGCGTCGCTGGCCTGCGAAGTCACACCAATCGTGATTGTTGCGCGATCGGGGGTGGCAATGCCGGTGCCTTCGCCATCCACGGACAAGGTCGGCAGATTCTTGGCCGCTGGTGCGGCGGCTGCTACATTAGCTATCAGCAGCATCAAGGCTGCGAAAATCAATACGATGCGTTTGCTGTTCATAGGAACCTCCTTTGAAATCTTAGGAAAATTTTCCTTACTATCATATCATATTTTGCTGGGAAATGACATGTTTGTGCCGGTAGCGCGAGCGGCCTGGCTGTTTATGGTTTACAAGGTTACAGAAAAAGTTTTCCATATGGCAGGAGATTTGCTATAATTAGAAGAACATATAATAATATTCACAGATTATATGGAATTCTTACACCTAGGTACAATGGTAGATTGGAGTGCTTTAGTATGATGGCATTGAACTTCCAGGCAGCAAAACACAAAAAGATGCTCATGGAACGCACGAAAAACTGTACGGTACGTCTTGGCGATGTATCCAAACTCTATCCCGAAGGCTCTGTCGTGTGGATCACGACGGGCAAAAAGGGCGAGCCGAAGCATAAGCTCTACTCGGCCTATCTCGACAAGGTTCGCGTCAAGACGATGGGCACGCTGACGTCCGACGATCTGGGGCATCAGAATCCGGAAATCAATTCCAAAGAGGAACTCGTGGCAGATTTCGAGAAAATATACAAACGCCGCATCCTTATGGAAGATACCGTGACGGTAATCTATTTCACCGAGGTACATGACGATTTGTGATTTTTGTAAGGCGCAGGGAATCGCTATAGCGCAAGCGTACTGAAAGCGTACTAAAAAATAGGAGTGGCACAGACGGGACAGATGATCTGTGTCACTCCTTTTATGTGGTGGCGTAAGGATGGGACAGGTTATTTGACATGTCAGCTTAGACCCGCAAGTTTTCAGGCGCCCCAGGCAAAGGTGGCCCAGCGGTCGTTGGCTTTGGGCAGCAGCAGGGCAAATAGCTTGCCGCGCAGGGTGTATTTTTGCATTTCTTCGTTGAAGCTGTGCTCTTCGAGCAGGCGGATGCCGTCGGTCAGGTCAGCGATTTCCTGGGCGGAGTCGGTGCCGGAACGGAAATGGGCGTTGGTGCTTTTGACGGTATCGTGATGTTTCTCGTTGCGCATCATCAGTTTGCTGTTTTGTTCGGCAATCAGAATGCCCCGCGGGAAATTATTCTTCAGTGTATCAAGCAGTGTGCGGATTTGCTCGAGCGTGAAATACATGAACAGTCCCTCAGCAAGAAATACTGGCGGGGACTGCCGGCCGGTGAGCACTTTGTTTACTTCGGCGCACCAGCTGCTTTCTAGCACGTTGCCGGGGAGCATGGTCACGCGTTCTTGCTCGGGAAAGGCTTTTTTGCGGGCGGCAATCGAGTCGGGAAGATCCAGGTCGAACCACCAGATTTGGCCGTTATCCATACGGGCGAACCGGTTGTCAAAGCCAGCGCCGATATTTACGATTACGGTGTCTGGTGCTTGGGCGATGATTGCCTTTAATTGGCGATCGAGCATGATGGTCCGGGCGACAACTCCCTCATGGGATAGAAATTTATCGTAGGGAGCCGTATCGATATTTAGTGCCTGGATGATTTCGACTGCTTTGGGATCTTGGATGCGGGCATTGGGCCGCAAGGTCTCGTTGGCTTTGATTGCCAGCGGAATGAGTGCCGTTGTCTGCACGTCGCCTAATTCAAGTTCCATGATAACCTCCAATCGTCATATATGAGAATAAATATCAATTACTTAGCCATATGCTACCATAAGCCAATGGATGTGTCAATGGGCAGGAGAGGGCGCTGTGGTTGGCGGTTAATCTGTTTTGCGGTAGAATATAGAGGTTGCTGAGGATTTATTGCTGGGAGGAAATGTTATGCTTCATATAGGTTGTCATTTGTCATCGTCGCGCGGGTATCTGGCAATGGGAAGGGAAGCTTTGTCCATGCAGGCCGATACGTTTGCATTTTTCACGCGCAATCCACGGGGCGGCCGCGCGAAGGAAATCGATGCGGCCGATGCAGCGGCTTTTTGTGATTTTGCCGCGGAACATGGCTTCGTGAAATTGGTAGCGCATGCACCGTATACGATGAATCCCTGTGCGGCCAAGGAAAATCTGCGCGTGTTTGCCCGTGAGATGATGGCAGATGATCTGCGGCGCATGGAGTACACGCCGGACAATTATTATAATTTCCATCCGGGCAGTCATGTAGGGCAGGGGGCAGCAGCTGGCATTGCGCTTATCACGGAGCAGCTCAATGCGGTACTGCGTCCGGAGCAATCGACAATCGTACTGCTGGAGACAATGGCCGGCAAGGGTACGGAAGTCGGGCGGTCGTTTGCTGAGCTGCGGGCAATCCTTGACGGAGTAGAGCTGGGCGAAAAAATGGGCGTCTGTCTCGATACTTGCCATATCTGGGACGCAGGCTATGATATCGTAAACGATCTCGATGGCGTGCTGGCAGAGTTTGACCATACGATCGGACTTGAAAGGCTCAAGGCGGTGCATCTTAATGACAGCTTAAATGGCTGTGGCTCACATAAAGATCGCCATGCGCGGATCGGGGAAGGAGAGATCGGCCTTACTGCTTTGCAGCGGGTAGTAAATCATCCGGCGCTTCGTGGTCTGCCTTTCATTCTCGAGACGCCGAATGACCATGATGGCTATGCGCGGGAAATCCAATTGCTGCGCAGTTGATGTTCTTGCGCTTTTCAGATAGTTTTCTTATAATAGG
>NZ_VTOZ01000044.1:0-9580 GCF_008271345.1 Pseudoselenomonas caprae | reverse complement strand
CGCGATCACCAATAATTAACTCTGGAGCAAAATTTTGACCAGTCGCTGGAAAACGACATATTGCTTCCATCCATAAGCCCCGACCAGCAGTAAAGTTTTGACCAATTTTTATATATCTTAAACCACCTAGTCTAGCATCCGATGGAACCTTAACATCCCCACGTCCAAAGATTATTCTACAAAAAAGCAAAGCTGTAATTCGACGCATATAAAATCGTATTGTCAACCATAATCCATCTTGTCCCAATCGCATCTTTAATAAGTATAAACGCCATATAAGACCTGCCGTTTCACTTTTAACGTCATCCATTTACTTCATTCACTGCCTTTTTCAGTGCCTCTAAATATTCGTATCCATTTATCTCATCAGGTTCCAAGTAAGCACTTTCTCCCCATTCATTCCATGCAGTTACAAAAACAAATTCTTTCCCTTGCGTTAATGATATATTCATTAATCTCTTCATATATTGGTAAAATTTTTGTGGTGTACCGCCTTCTGCTATCGTAGCATTTCGAGCCCGTCTCGGAGTATCATCAAAATCAACAAATCCACTTAAAAAAGCAGAGGAACGAGACTTTTCTGCATCGCGTAGAATGTAATTCCATCTTTTATCATAATCATATACAAATGGATTACCTAACTTTTTATTTATCATCTTCTTTATTTTTATAATTGCAGATTCCCATTTATCTCCATATGTTGCAGGAGCATATTTAAAACTACACTGCAAGTGTTCCCCCTGCCAATTATCACGAGACATACATACTATTCCATCAAAACCATATTCAATTGCCAATTCATTCCAATATTCACTCATTTTTCTAATAACATTGAATTTGTTATTAGGTTGAAAAAAGGCAAATAATGGTTTGTTGCCTATTTTAATATATCGCTCATCTCTAAAGAAAGTCATCAAATACTCAAAATGTTCTTTCCACTCTTTTTTGTCTCCGTATTCAAGTTTAGCCAAAACGCTATCATCTTTTATCATTTCTGTATCCATGTCATATTTAGGAGCCCAATCATTATTGAATTTAGCTTTACTCCAAGTTCTAGCCCACGATGCGTTATCCCATATAAACATATAATGGATATCGATATCTTTATTATCACGTATCAATTCCGCTGGTTTATGCAAAAGGTTTTGTTCTGTCGAAAACCAATAATGATAAATACCAAAACCATATATATTATATTTAGAAGCCAAACCAGCCTGCCAACGAATTTCATCAACATCTGCTAAATCATAATAATGTCTATTAAGAGGGATTCTCGGTTGTTTATGATTTGGATAAAGTGGCTCTGATTTCTTTGATGCTACCCAATCGGTAAACCCTTTTCCCCACCACTGATTATTCTCAGGTATTTCATGAAATTGTGGCAGATAGTTTGCTATGATTTTTATTTTATCCATACACTAACTCTTTTCATCAAAAATCAATTTATTTTTACGTAATTACCACTGATTACAATAATTATTTCAGAAACCATCTATATCAAACGGAATCATATTAGCGACATCCATAGCGTAAAAATATAGTGCCGTCAAAGCGACAGTAAAGCTTACCTTACTTATCATCCTTATATAGGCATTGTCTATTTCTACGCAATATCCCAAAAGTAAAAACATATAACTCAAACAAACAAAAGCTATACGCACGCTAACAGATACGCCCAACATTGGATAAAAACAGAGTAACAAAACAATACCTAATGTATATATTTTAAAAAACACATTATATCTAAAATCCTTTCTATATTTGATATACCCCATCGCAAATATGACATACATAAGACAGTACAGAACCATTTGCTTTATTCCATGTCCATCATCACTAAAATCTGTAAAATATAATCCATAGTGAGGCAATATCAAAGATATATACTCATATGATACTTTTATCACTTCACATAGGATAACCCCTACAATCAATACATTTTCATACTTCACTTCACGTGCAGTTAATGGATATAAAACTATCAAAAAAAAAGACGAAATATGAAACGTCGACGCTAGCATAATCAGTATTGTATATTTTAATATATTTCTTGACAGTAAGTATTTTGTAGCATACAATACCACTCCACATGCTATAACCTGTCGTTCGTAAGAACAGACAGCTGATAATCCGACAGTAGTTCCAAGGAATAACATATATCCCCAGCCTAAACTATTTTTAACTGTAGGATATTCCTTCATTGCTTTCATATATATTGGCATCACTACAAATGCAACCAAAGCAAAAAATAATCGAGGTGAATTTAATTGATATGCCATTTCCATCAATAAATATGATCCTACTTCACCATGAACCGCATATGCATAATGACTTCCATCAAAAAACTTTTCATAATATCTTGTTGTATCCTCCCCCATATCATATGCTCTAAATCCAACTAGAGTGCTTATAATAACGACTAATATATGATAAATATATTCATTCATTGGATATGAAATCCTTTCATTATTGATTTCATATAAACCAATCAAAGTATATGCTATACATAGAAACAAAAATATAGGAAGCATCCATCATTACCTCACAAATTCAAATAACGATTTTGTTTAATGTTCATATATTTCTGTACAAACCTACTAATCGTTTCTCCATTATGTTCCAAGAAAATTTTTCTACGTATAATTTTTTTAAATCATTAGACATTCTAATCCACTCATTTTTTCTATTAATGAGATAGTCAATTGCAGAATTCAAATCTACAGCATTTACTCCTATAACACATCCAACATCATATTTAGATATCCATTCATCTACTCCAGTATTCTTTTCCATAATTACAGGTTTCCCCAACATTAAAGCTTCATAAAATTTATTTGGTGCTGCGTAATGATGTTCTTTATTGTATTTATATAAAGCAGTCATTATATCTGCATTACTTTCTAACTGCAATGTTTTTTCATAATTAATTTTTCCATGAAAAAAGATATTTTCATTTTCATCAGCCATCTTCTTTACCTGCGATTCCAATATACCAAACCCAGCAATGTCTAGCTGAATATCTTTTCTCTTAGAAACAATATCCATCAACTCTTCTATATAACGATTTCTTTGTAAAATCCCAACATAAACGATTTTTATCTTATCTCCATCATTTTTTTCTTCTACTTCATTCTTCACAATTGGTGAATTATGTACAATATACAATTTTTGCATATCGCCGTGATATTTTATTTGTTCTATCCTTTGTTCTGTACAGATTATGACAGCATTGGCCCCATATATAACCCGATCCTCTATCCACGCTACAATTTTCTTTAATTTTTCAGGTATATCATATGCTTCTGGATAATAATCGAATATATCATATACAAGCTTTTTCTTAAGTAATTTCGCCATAATAATCGACGCCAGTCCTGTATTTAAATCACAGGCATGTATAGCATCGTATGTATCTTTATTATCCCAAAGCCACTTACAAATATTTATTTGATATTTAAGCAATGGAAATACATTTTTCATTTTTCCACCATAAATACTCTTAATACCAACACGAGTCACTTTAATCATCTGACCATATGCATTTATATTCATAAATTCAAAACCATGATTTTCTTCCCTATCCCATCCCAAAACTTGAACATCATGTCCAGCTTTTTTCAAAGAATATGCTTCTTTTTCCACACGAGGATCAGGTGCTATATCGGTACTTCTAACTATAACAATTCTCATATTATTCTCCCCCGCTATACCCAGAAGATACTTCTCCAATATTCATGCTAACCATTTTATATTTTTCTGATAGGTATCTATAAAATTCCAGTATTTCTCTTAAGTTTTCTATATTTTGTTCCATATTTTTCCCAAAATTATGAGGATGCCACCATAGATGATATATCATTCCCATTTTCGCAGCTTTTTCCATATCTTTTTTTATTATTTCTTTTTTCATTTTTTCAAAGCTACTAAACCTTATGCTATATGGTCTTAAGAAACTACTTGCTGGAACATTGCCCATTCCATTATTATTGAAGCATCTTACAGCCTTCTCTCCTAAAATTCCAGTATAACTATCAATTAATCGCATCGCTCTAATACATAAATTGTTATAAGTTTTGTTATAAGGATAAATAGATAGCAATCCACGATAAGTAGAAAAGCCAACTTCTTTTGCTGCATTGAGGAATGATGCTTCCACTTGATTTCTCGGAAATAATATCGTTTTAGGAATAATATTTAATTTTTCTTCCATAATTTTTTTAGCAGCCAACAAATCGCCTCTAAATGCATTTATGTTACTATCCTTTTGAGAACAGTAATAATGTGAAAATGTATGTGATGCTACCTCCTGTCCTTTTACACACATTATCTTTTTCGCCAAAGATAATGCATAGTGGCATTTATCGCCTTCTTCATTCTCGCCTATATCATCTAGATATTTTTCTATCGGCAAACTACACTTGCACTGGCTTTTTGCATACTCAACATAGTTTCTAATTTCCTTTTTATTTTCTGCTAAAAGCATCCCTACAATTCCCCATGTTGCATGTATTTTATAAGCAGAAAATATATTTAATAACTCTAAAACTGCCGTTCTTGCACCATATATATTTTCTTTATATGCATGTTTATAGTCATCGTTATGGTCTTCTATACCATACTGCAATTCAAAATCTAAGGATATTGTTAATACCCCATTTTTATTATTCAACATAAATTTTCCTTATACCATTCAATTGCTAATTTTATACCGTCAGCAAAGCTATACTCTGGGTTATATCCCAAAAGTTTTTTTGCTTTGGATATATCAGCATTACTATGACGAATATCACCTGCACGTGGCGGTCCAAAATTCGGTTCAATTTTTTTCCCCAGCACAGCATTCAACGAATCATAAACATCGATAAGATACTCCCGTCCACCATAGGCAATGTTATAGGCTTCCCCTGCTGCCTCTTTCGATGCTTGACAGGCCAAGAGATTTGCCAAAATTACATTATCAATATAGGTAAAATCTCTTGACTGCTTGCCATCACCATTGATTGTCGGAATCTTGTCCTTCAAAAGCATTTTTAAAAACTTTGGGATTACCGCTGCATAAGCACCATTTGGATCCTGTCTCCGGCCAAATACATTGAAATACCTCATCCCATAGGTATCAAGACCATAGTGCATAGTATATTGCTTGGCATATTCCTCACATTCATATTTTGTTACCGCATAAGGTGACAGACGATTTCCCTCGCGTCCCTCCTGCTTCGGGAGGTTCGGCTCATCCCCATACACAGAGGAACTTGAAGCATAAACGAATTTCTTAACATTATTCTTTCTGGCTGCTTCTAGCATATTTACTGTGCCCATGATATTGTTAACGGCATAAAAAACTGGCATCTCAATACTTCTTGGTACACTTCCCCAAGCCGCTTGATGCAGGACATAATCTACCTTTTTGCACGCCATATCACAGGTATCAAAATGCTTGATATCCCCTTTGATGAATTCAAAGTTTGGATGCTTTCGCATCTCCTCGATATTTTCAATATGTCCTGTCGACAGGTCATCAAGGCAACGCACCCGATACCCCATAGACAATATCGCTTCACAAAGATTCGATCCGACAAAACCAGCACCGCCAGTCACTAAAAACAATGACTCTTCGGGAAATTTCAAGCTACGATAATCCAAAACTTACAGCCTCCAATAACAAAAATCCGCGTTTACAAACGCCTGACGGTTAAATATACCTTTTACATCTATCATGATTTTCTTATCAGCAAATAACCCATCAAAATCTTCTGGATGCATCTTTTCGAAGTCTTCATGTGCTACTGCCACTACCAGCGCATCCAACTTATTCTCACTGATCAATTTCTCCCAAGAGATGATATCAACATCATAAAGACGCTTGGCTTCCTCCGCGTCTGCTACAGAATCAGCGATAATTGGTTCAATGCCATAGGAGCGCAGCTCTTGTACAATATCAAACACTTTGGTGTTACGAGTATCCTGACAATTCTCCTTAAAAGTAAAACCTAGAATACCAACCTTTGCATTCTTCACTGGCTTATCCATCTTGATGAGATTTTTTACCGTGTTTTCCGCGATATATTTTCCCATCTCATCATTGATACGACGACCAGAGAGGATTACCTGACTATGATAGCCAATCTGCTCTGCCTTATAGGTCAGATAATACGGATCAACACCAATACAATGACCACCAACTAGGCCAGGATAAAACGGCAAGAAGTTCCACTTCGTTCCTGCTGCTTTCAAAACCGCCTTCGTATCAATGCCTAATTTATTAAAAATAATCGCCAACTCATTCATGAACGCAATATTGATATCACGCTGACTATTTTCGATCACTTTCGCTGCCTCGGCGACCTTGATGCTCTCGGCACGATGAACGCCCGCATCTACCACCAGAGAATAAATCTCCGCAACAGCAGTAAGTGTCTCATCATCCATGCCGGATACAATCTTAACGATATTATTCAAACGGTGCTTTTTATCACCTGGATTGATACGTTCTGGTGAATACCCCACCTTGAAATCAACACCACATTTCAGTCCAGACTCCTGCTCCAGTATAGGGACACATACATCTTCTGTTACGCCAGGATAAACGGTCGACTCGTATACAACAATACTTCCCTTGGTCAGATTCCTGCCAACTGTCCGGCTTGCACTTTCCACCGGCATTAAATCCGGCGAATGATCACGCTTTACTGGCGTAGGAACTGCTACGATATGGAATTTCGCCTCTTGCAACTTGCGCTCATCAGCAGTAAATTCTACCCCACAATTCCGAATAACAACATCTCCCACTTCTTTCGTAGGATCAATCCCTTTTTGATACAACACAATCTTTTCTTCATTGTTGTCATACCCTATTACTGATAGCTTTTGTGCAAAGGCTACCGCTATCGGCATGCCAACATACCCTAGCCCCACCAAGGATAGTTTGGCTTTCCCTGTTAAAAGGTCTTCCCGTGTAATCAATTTCTCATAGCCTCCAAACATTCAAGTTCATCCATATAAGCCTGTATTACAAGATTCCGATCAAATTTTTCTTCTACTTTTTTCCTAGCGCATATGCCCATATTCTTTCGTGTTTCATAAGGCAGATTGATAAAGGTCTCGATTGCCTTAACCAATGAATTCACATTATGAGGCTCAAATCCAATTCCACTTATCATTTCATCAAAAATTTCCCTACATCCTGAAATATTCGAAGCAATAATCGGCCTTGCTGTAGCTGCAGCTTCCAGACAAACATTACTCATACCTTCATGATAAGATGGATGTAGCAAAGCATCGCAAGCCTTCATGAAAGGACGTGTATCTCTTTGGCCCCCATGATAGATAATATTAGGTTCTTTTGACCACATTTCCATCTTAGAAGCATAGTCATCTTCACAGTTTCCCAAGATATGAAACTCTATATTTGGGTATTTATTTTTCAAAATTTTAGCTGCACTTACCAATTCATGAATACCTTTATCTCGCATAATACGTGAAATAAACAAAAGCCTCACTTTACCATCATCATTTGGATAAGTTTGCTTATTAAAATGTTTTAAATTTACTCCAGATCCTGGTATCAAAATCGGTTTTTTCCAGCTAACACCACGCCGTTCCAAAATTTGACGATTATCAGCGTTTTGAAAGAAAACACATTGTTCATGACCAGCCACTACTTTATACATTAGTGTTGCTATTCTGCACAACAGATTTTCTTTTGCAAAAGCCGTTCCTAACCCTGTAATATTCATAAGATATGGAACATTACAGGCCCTGGCCACCATTCCACCATAAAGATTCGGCTTTATCGTATAAGTCAATACACAATCCGGATTCAGTTTTTTCAACAAGCGATAGTAAAACCAAATAAGCTTTATATCTGAAAACGGGTTCATTCCCCTTCTCTTTACTGGTGCAGGGAAAACACCATCTACAATAGCTGCAACTTTATCAAAACATCTTCCAGTTGGTATAGCAGTTAATACTGTATGTCCATCCTCCTTTAACCGCATCATCAATTCGCGCCGCGGTAAATACAAGCCTTCCGCATGATGTGCCAAAATCAATATTTTCATTTCACTCGCCTTTAAAAGTCTCCATATATATCTTTATCAATATCGTATTTCGCAATATTTAGAGGCTTCTGCTCTATGCCTGCCCCTTCTGTTGCACTTTTGGTAAACAATACGCGCACTGTCTGAATGATTATGGCCAGATCCGTCAGTATCCCGCATTTTTCGATATACATCAGGTCGTATACCAATTTGTCAAATGGTGTAGTGTTGTATTTACCATATACCTGAGCCATGCCTGTGATGCCAGGTTTGACGTTGTGACGATAGGCATATTCCGGCGTTTCCTTGATAAATTTTTCCACAAAGAACGGCCGCTCAGGACGTGGCCCTACGACACTCATATCGCCACTAATCACGTTCCAGATCTGTGGCAGTTCATCTAGTCGAACTGCACGCAGGAAACGTCCTAGTTTGGTAATACGAGGATCATTTTCCTGTGCCAGCATCGGGCCGCTATACTTTTCTGCATCGACACGCATAGTACGGAATTTATATACCTTGAATTCCTTGCCATCGCGCCCGACACGAATTTGACTATAGAGCACCGGCCCTGGGTCGCCTATCTTTATCGCTATAGCTGTTGCCAACATAAATGGCAAAGCACAGACAAAGCCAATACCAGCTACCACAAGATCCAGTGAACGTTTCAACATTCGCGTTTCTACCGTTGGACGCAGGCTCTGAGGACGGAATACAGGGATATCATCAATCTTGTCGAGAGCTGCACCACTGCAGAATATCTCAAAGGTATTCGGTATCAACAATGGCTGTTTGCCATTTTCATGACAGTAATTGATGATTTTCACCTTGTGACGATGACGCATTTCTGCGCATACCATGATTACATCAACTTCTCTTGCCGCACTCTCCCAGGCATTGTTTTCCATGCTAGTACACACGTATTTGAGCTTCAGATTCAACTGTGGCTGCTGACGTAGACGGTTGTATACATGCGTGCACTCTTCCTCCGAACCAATCAAAAGCACTGTCCGCATATCATGGATGCGTCGTTCGACGCGCCAGAACAAATACCGCCAGCAACTAAGAAACACAAACTGCAAGATGACAGTCACGCCCAAGACGCCACGCGAATATGAGAATTCACGTATGAAGAAACTCAAAGCCATCGTGAGTATCATGGTGCATAGATTCGTCACCATCATCCCAAGGAGTATCTCGGCAAAACGTTTTTCCACAATGGAATACATGCCGTTGATATTCAGCAATAGTCCCGTAATAATCATGATGACAGGCAGCATACTGCTATACAGGTTGATGCTCCCCAGCAGAATACTGCGATCCAAAACGAACGAAGTTGTCAGTATATACGCAAAACTGATAAGCCCGATATCCCCCAACAGCATGATGAGCTTGCGGGACTGCGGGAATCTTCTTGGCTGCATCTTACTCACCCTTCTCTTATGTAGCAGTACAGACCATAGCCCAGTGACAACAGGCAGCCAAACACAAAGCCAATCGCAAGGATTCTGCCTTTTCTCGGTGCTGATGGCGCACTTACA
>NZ_VTOZ01000043.1:0-10287 GCF_008271345.1 Pseudoselenomonas caprae | reverse complement strand
CTGTTGATTTCCAATATCACGACGGCCAACACGGGAGACCCGGAAATCTATCTGTCCTGGTACTGGAAATCCAACTTCCATGGGGAAAATCCGCAGAATGGTTCTGGTTATAGCAATCCTGCCCTGGATGCGAAGTTCAATGCGTTGGCCGTGGAATTTGATAAATCCAAGCGCCGTCAGCTGATCATCGAAATCCAGCAGATCATCCTGAATGACAGTGCCGCATTATTCTTGGGCTATCCGCAGACCAATATCATCAGCAGTACGGCACTTGCCGGTGTGAAGATGTATCCGTCGGATTATTACTGGGTCACGGATCTTATCAAGCTGGCAGGAAAGTAAGGAGATATCCATGTTGTTAGAAATCAAGGATCTGGATATTTCCTATGGGGACAGTGCGCCGACGGTGCAGGATGTGGAGCTTTCCCTGGCGGCAGGTGAGGTGCTGGCTATTGTCGGTGAGTCTGGCAGTGGCAAGACCTCGGTCATACGCTCGATACTAGGTGTCCTGCCCGGATCGGGCCGGATAAGCCGTGGCCAGATTAACTTCGCCGGGCAGGATCTGGGGCACTTGAGCGCAGAGGAATGGCGGCGCCTGCGGGGCAAGGAGATGGCCATGATATTTCAGGATAGTGGAAATATGATGAATCCGGTCCAGACGATTGGACACCAGTTCCGCGAGTATCTCCAGACCCATAGCGATATGCAGGATACGGAGGCTGATGAAATGGCCAAGGATCTGCTGGGGCGGATGCATTTGCCAGATCCCGACAGCATCATGGCTTCATATACCTTCGAGTTGTCTGGTGGTATGCGTCAGCGTGTCGGCATTGCCATGGCCATTGCCTTCCATCCGCAGCTGCTGCTGGCTGATGAGCCGACGTCGGCACTGGATGTGACGACACAGGCGCAGATTGTACGCGAGCTGATGCAGGTGGTACGCGATTCGGGAACGGCGCTGGTCATGGTTACCCATAATATTGGTGTGGCGGCTTGTATGGCAGACAAACTGATGGTCATGGCCGGGGGAAAGGTGATGGAATATGGCTCCGCAGCATCGATCCTGGACAAGCCGCAGACGGCATATACTAAGAAGTTGCTGGCAGCAGTGCCAGAGATCGGAGGGGTGCGGTATGTCTGAGACGGCAGAGCCGGTATTGATGCGCGTGGAGCATATCACCAAGGAGTTTCCGCTGCCGGCTGGCGGACGGCTGAAGGCGTGTGATGATATCAGCATCGCTATCCGCAAAGGGGAGACAACGGCTATTGTCGGCGAGTCCGGCAGTGGCAAATCAACCTTGGCGCGTACGATCATGGGGCTATATACCCCGGAGGCCGGTCAGGTATTGTTCCGCGGGGCGGATATCACGAGGCTCCGCGGTGAAGCAAAACGTCAAAATTATCGTCATATCCAGATGATCTTCCAGGATCCCGCTACGGCATTCAATCCGAAAATGAAGGTCAAGGATATCATCTGTGAGCCGCTGCTGAGCTTTGAGGTGATCCGCCGCCAGGAGGTGGCAGAGCGAGCACGCGCACTGCTGCAGCTGGTGGAACTGCCGGCGGATTTTGCTGACCGCTACCCGCATAGCCTGAGTGGCGGCCAGCGCCAACGCGTGGCTATTGCGCGGGCATTGGCGCTTGAACCTGAAATCATCATCTGTGATGAAGCGACCAGTGCACTGGATGTGTCGGTACAGGACAGTGTGATCCGGCTATTGGTGAGATTGCAGCGGGAGAAGGGGCTCACCTATCTGTTCATTTGCCATGACTTGGCTTTGGTCAGCCTGTTCAGCCATCAAGTGATAGTCATGAAGCAGGGCCGGGTAGTGGAGCAGCTGCCAGGAGAGAAATTGACGGAAGCGCAGCACCCGTATACGCAGGCCTTGCTGCGTTCGGTGTTTTCGGTACATTCCCGTGACGTTGACTTGTCAGCTCGAAGCGGCAGTCCTTTGACGTGCGGGAAACAGCAGGAGGTGGCGTATGTCTGAAGGTCTTGCGCGCTATTCGGCGGCACTGGCACGGGCGGCTGAGCTTGGCATGAGATGCTATGATGATACGGCCCGCCAGGGGGAAGCTATCAAAGCAGCAATCCTTGTCCTGAGCTTTGGCACGACTTATGCCGGGACACGGGCGAAGACTATCGATACGCTGGTGGCGGAAATACAGGCTGAGTATCCAGGAATCCATGTGGTATCGGCATTGACCTCGCACCTTGTCGTGCGGCGCATCCGGGAAAGGGAAGGGATCCATTATCCATTGCCAGAGGAAGCGCTGCAGCAGCTGTTGGCAGCAGGATATAATTCTATTGCTATGATTACGACGGATGTTCTGCCGGGGATTGAGTATCATTACGCATTGGAGTTGTGGAGGGAATACAGTCCGCAAACCAAACGGATGGTACTGGGAACACCGTTGATGTACTGGCAGGGACAGCAGGGGAAACCGGATGATGTTGGTGATGTCATGCGGGCTGTGAGCAAGGTGTTTCCGCCGTTGGGACGGCAGGATGCTGTGCTGCTGCTGGCGCATGGTTCGCCGCATCTGGCGAACGCCTATCATGGCATCATGCAGCTGAAGCTATGGCAGCAAGGGTGGCCGCGCGCCTTTGTCTACACAGTAGAGGGGTGGCCGCGGCTGGACGATGTCATTCCGCAGCTGCGGCAGCAGGATGTCCGTCATGTCACCTTGTTGCCGCTGATGCTGGTGGCGGGCAATCATGCCTGCCAGGATATGGCCGGCGCTGAAGAAGATTCGCATAAATCACAGCTGGAGGCACAGGGATTTGCTGTTGATGCGTATCTTCATGGCATGGGAGAGAATCCGGTCATCCGCAGCCTTTATCGGGCACGGGTCAGAGAATGCTGGTCTGTATTGCAGAGGGAAGCAAGTGAGTAGAAGCTGGGAAAAAGATATATCCCCCAGGGGGGCTTACAGAAGCGCTGGGATATCGGTATGCTAAAGGTATTATGATACAAAGATATTTATGGACACAAGCGGATAGGAAATACTTGCAGCTGGCGATGCCGGCCGCTTGGGAAGGCGTCTTCATGATCCTGCTGAGTTCGGTGGATCTCATCATGGTCGGTGTGCTCGGAACGGCGGCGATTGCAGCCGTAAGCATTTTCACGCAGCCGCGCATGATGCTGCTGACGGTTGCGCGGTCGCTGGCTTCGGCGGTTACCGTGCTCACGGCGGAGCACTTTGGCGGAGGCAGACGGGAACAGGCCGCTGCAATCATGCGGCAGTCGCTGGGCTTGGGGGCATTCGTACTGTTGGGACTGCACCTGCTCTTTGGCGCATACCTGCCATCGCTGTTGCTTTGGATGGGAGCGGCGCCCGAGTACCTGGCGCTGGCTCTTGATTATGGCTGGATCGCGCTGGCGGCAGTCTATGTGACGTCATTGACGGCTATCCTGCAGGCCCTGCAGTTGGGCTTTGGGCAGACGGGGATCGTATTGCGGACGAATCTGCAGGGAAATGTACTGAATCTCGTGGTCAATGCGTTGCTGATTTTCGGGTTGGGGCCTTTTCCGGCTCTTGGTGTGCGCGGAGCAGCCATTGGCACGCTTGCCGGTACGCTCTATACGCTGGCGGTAGTAGTGTACAGCCTGTGGCGGCAGGGCCTCCTGCGTGGCAGTTTCCTGCCGGATGCTGCCTATTTCCGACAAATGCTGCCTGTTTTTGGCAGTATCTTCTCTGAGCAGGGTTTTGAGCGGGCAGGTATGGTACTCTATACCCGCATGGTGGCTGAGCTCGGCACAATCCCGTATGCGGTGCATGCCATCTGCATGAATTTCTGCGATTTTTATTACTGCTTTGCCGGTGGGCTGGGGAAGGCCAGTACGGTGCTGGCTGGTCAGGCCAAAGGCCGGCAGGATTGGGGCGGCTGGCGTATCAGCTTGGGCATAGGCGTCAAATGGAGCTTGGTCTTCTCGCTGGCGGCCTGCCTGCTCACGGTGGTGTTCCGTGAGCAGATATTCCGCCTGTATTCGCAGGAGGCAGCCATGCTGCCGCTGGGGGCTATGGTGCTGCTCTTTGTGGCTGTGCTGAGTTTTCCGGAAGCGCAGCAGATGGTCTGCGCTGGTATCCTGCGTGGCAGTGGCCGTTCTGCACAGGTGGCGGCCTATTCCTTTGTCAGCATCGCTGTCCTGCGCCCGCTTATCACGGCGTTCCTGCTCTATACGCTCGATATGGGATTGGCTGGTGCCTGGCTGGCGGTGTTCCTCGACCAAAGCCTGCGCGCTGGCTGTGCGTCATTCCTGACCTGGAAATTGGCAAAGAATCCCCCTGGGGGGCTTACGCAGCCGCTGGAGAATCATATATAATGTGAAAAGACAGATTATTGATGGCAGTACAGCATGTGTTGTACTGCTTTATTCTTGTAAGCATGGTGGTTAGGAGGCAATAACGGGGATGGATTATGCCCTTAAAAGGTTCTTGCAGTTGATTCCCATTCTGCTGGGGATTACTTTTCTATCGTTCCTGCTCATGTATATGGCGGGCAGTGATGCTGTGACGGAGCTCTATACGAACCGTGGCATCGAGGTCGCGCAGGAGGTCATCGATGCACGGCGTGAGGAGCTTGGGCTCAACCGGCCATTCTTCGAGCAGTATCTGCACTGGCTATGGTCACTGCTCCATGGGGATATGGGGGTGAGCTATGTCACTGGCGAGGCGGTGTTTGCGGCGTTCTTGCGCAAACTGCCGGCGACCTTGCTGCTGACCGTGCTCTCGGTGGTGCTGACGGTCGTCATTTCGCTTCCCTGCGGGATCGCGGCGGCCGTCCAGCGCGATAAGACCGTGGATTATGTGCTGCGGTTCGTCAGTTTCATCGGCAATGCGATGCCGAATTTCTTTGTGGCGATGCTGCTCATGCAGTTCCTGGGCATCCAGCTTGGCGTGCTGCCGGTCATATCGGGCGGCATGGATGTGAAGAGCGCTGTGATGCCTACTCTTACGCTGGCAATCGCCATGTCGGCAAAATATCTGCGGCAGGTGCGCTCGGCGGTGCTTGAGGAGTTGGGCAAGGATTATGTGCAGGGGGCCATGGCTCGTGGCGTCAGCGACAGGATCATCCTCTGGAAGAACGTCATGAAGGCGTCTTTGCTGACCATCATGACCTTGCTGGCCTTGTCCATCGGCAGCCTGCTCGGCGGCACAGCGATCATTGAGAGTATATTCATGTGGGATGGCGTAGGCAAGATGGCTGTGGACGCCATCAATATGCGTGATTATCCAGTCATCCAGATGTATGTCATGTGGATGGCCATCATCTATGTTTTTGTCAATCTGGTGACGGATCTCTTATATCATCGGCTCGATCCGCGCATCCGTCTGGGGGTGAGCCGCCAATGAGTGAGGTTACAGTTCGCGTGCAGGTAGTACGGCGCGATCATTTGCGGCGGCGCTTGCTGTTTTTCGGCGGGCTGGCGGGAGTGTTGATCCTGGCTGCGTTCTTCAGCAGCTCATTGTGTCCCTATGATCCTTATGAGCAGAATCTGGCCATCGCCAAGGCGGCTCCGTCAGCGGAGCACTGGCTGGGCACGGATCGCTATGGCCGCGATATGCTGTCGCGTGTCATTGCGGGAAGCTTTACCAGCATTTTCTCTACCTTGCTGCTCGTTGGCTTCATCACCGTGTTTGGCAGCCTGATCGGGATTTTCTGTGCTTGGTCGGGGAAGTGGATTGATACGCTCATCATGCGTCTGGCCGATATGTTCCTGGCTTTCCCCGGACTCGTGTTTGCGCTGGCGGTGGCTGCGGTGCTCGGTGGTGGTGTGCATAATGCCATCTTTGCGCTGGCGGCCATCAGCTGGCCCAAGTATGCGCGGCTGGCGCGCAGCCAGATGCTTGCCCAGCAGGAGCTCCCTTATATGCAGGCGGCGAAGATGGCGGGCTGCACGCCCTTGCGGCTGATCTGCCGCCATGTAGTGCCCAATATTGCCGGGCCGTTGCTCGTGACTGCGATGCTCGATATCGGCACGATGATGATGGAGCTGGCAGGTCTGTCTTTCTTGGGTCTTGGAGCCAAGCCACCAATCCCTGAGTGGGGCAGCATGATGAGTGATACGCGCAATCTGCTGGCGACACAGCCGTGGGTGACGCTGGCGCCAGGCTTTGCGATCTTCCTTTCGGTCATGATCTTCAATCTGCTGGGTGATACAGTCCGTGACTGGCTCGATCCGAAGAACAGGAGGTAGGCATGAACGAAATCATTCGCTATGACCATGTAGATGTCAGCTACAATGGCAAATGCGTGGCACATGATATCAGCTTTGGCGTCCAGCCGGGAGAAATCCTCGGCATCGTTGGCGAGAGCGGCAGCGGCAAATCGACGCTGCTGCGAGCGGCCATGGGGCTGCTGGGCAAAGATGGCCTTGTCACGCGGGGGGATATCTGGTATCAGGGCAAATCCCTGCCAGATCTTGCACCGCAGGAGCTGCGCCGCCTCTGCGGTGCAGATATCGGTATGATCTTCCAGTCAGCAGGCAGTTCCTTCTGCGCTATTCGCACGGTGCGGGCGCAGCTCTGGGAGATGATGCAGGCGCATGGCATGACGGATGCGCAGCTTTTCGAAGAACAGGTGCAGGAGCTGTTTGCAAGATTTGGCTTCCGCGAGCCGCGGCGCATCCTGGAAAGCTATCCGTTTGAGCTCTCTGGCGGCATGCAGCAGCGCGTGGGCGTGGCGGCGGCGATGCTGCTGCGCCCGAAGGTGCTGCTGGCGGATGAGCCGACGTCTGCTCTCGATGTCACGGTGCAGAAGCAAGTCATCGAGGAGATGCTGTTGGCGCGGGAGCTCTTCGGGACGGCGATCCTGCTGGTCACGCACAATATCGGTGTCATCCGCGTCATGGCCGACAAGATGCTCGTGCTGCGGGCGGGAGAAGCCGTCGAATACGGCAGCGCCTCGGAGCTGATGCTGCGGCCGCAGGCAAAGTATACGCAGAGATTGCTGGCCGCTGTGCCGCAGCTCAGGAGGTGATGGAGTGGTTCCCGTATTGCAGGTGGAACACCTAAGAAAAGTGTTTCCCGTGGATGACAGGCGGACGTTGCTGGCCGTCGATGATGTCAGTTTTTCCGTGGCGGCAGGTGAGAAGGTCGCCATCATCGGCGAGAGTGGCAGTGGCAAGACGACCATAGCGCGCATGGTTGCACGGCTCACAGATGTGACCGCTGGCAGGATATTCCTGCAGGGGACAGACATCACGCAGCTGACCGGCCGCAAACTGCGCGAGCATTACCGTCATATGCAGCTGGTATTTCAGTCACCGGCCGACAGCTTTGATCCGCGCCGTACCTTGGGCGATGGGATTGCTGAGGGGCTGCGGAACTTTGGCTGGCAGAAGGAGGCGGCCTGGCAGGAGATGGAACGGCTGCTGGGGCTGTGTGGCCTTGAGGCTGGAATAGCTGCGCACTATCCCCACGAGGTCAGTGGCGGCCAGTGCCAGCGCGCGGCTATCGCTAGAGCGTTGGCGCTGCGGCCGAAGCTCTTGCTGCTGGACGAGGCGACGTCGGCACTTGATGTGACGGTACAGGCAGATATCCTGGCCCTGCTCGCACGGCTGCAGCGCGAGCTGTCACTGGCGTATCTGTTCATCTGCCATGACATCGCGCTCGTGCAGGATTTCTGCGACCGCGTGCTGGTCATGCACGAAGGCCGCATTGTCGAGGAAGGCACGCCGGATGAGGTGATCGGTGCCCCGCAGCAGGCGTATACGCAACGGCTTATCGACAGCGTGTTATGACGCTGTTGTTGCCCGAGGCATATCGCTTGCCTCGTTATGAGGGCCATTCCCTTTGGCAGAAGGTAGATATAGGAGGATGATACATATGAAATGGAAAAAACTGGCGGCATTGGCTGTGAGTGTCAGTCTCTGCCTTGGAGTCTTTGCTGGTTGTGGCGACAATCAGGCAGCAAAGCATGCAGGCGGCAAAACCCTGACTATCGGTGATACGACCTTCAACAGCTCAAACGAAGAGCCTGATGTCAATCCGCACAATGCCTATGCAGGCTGGGCGTGCATCCGCTATGGTATCGGTGAGACGCTCATCAAGTACTCAGACAATATGGAGATCCAGCCATGGCTGGCGACGAAGTGGGAAAATATCGATCCTCTGACCTGGAAAATCACGCTGCGCGATGATGTGACTTATTCGAGCGGCCGCAAGATGGATGCTGCTTCGGTCAAGCAGTGCCTTGAGCATCTGATTGCGGAGAACAAGCGCGCCAAGCAGGACCTCAAGATCGCTTCGCTTGAGGCCAACGGGCAGGAGCTCATCATCAAGACGACTGAGCCAAGACCGGCCTTGTTGAACTATCTGGGCGATCCCTATGGCTGTATCATTGATGTGGAAGCTGGTTTTGAAAACGGCATTGTTGCCGGTACAGGCCCGTACATCGTGACGGATATGAAGCCGGACGACCACCTGACGCTCAAGAAGAATGAGAACTATTGGGGCGGCACGCCGAAGCTCGATAAACTGACCATCCGCACGATCACGGACGGCAATACGCTGGCCAACGCGCTGCAGTCAGGAGAGGTGCAGGCTGCTTATGGCATGGCCTATGAGAGCTATCCGTTGTTCCGCAATGATAAATACACGATTTCGCAGATCTCGACTTCGCGCTGCTTCTTTGGCAAGATGAATTTCGATCCGGACTCAGTCTGTGCTGATCCGGCAGTGCGCCAGGCCATAGCTCTGGGTATCGACAAGGAGAATTTTGTCACGACCCTGCTTGAGGGCAATGGCTTTGCTGCAAATGGTGTGTTCCCTGCCGGTTCGGCCTTTGGTGGAGAGAAGGTAAGGGCTGAGAAATATAATCCGGAGGCTGCCAAGGCGGTCCTGGAGCAGGCCGGCTGGGTGGATACCGATGGCGATGGCATCCGCGAAAAGAATGGCCGCAAGCTCGTAGTCAAATGGCTGACATATCCGAGCCGCCAGGAGCTGCCGCTCTTGGCTGAGTCGGCGCAGTCCACGCTCAAGGCCATCGGCATAGAAGTCGATATCAACAATACGGCTGACAACAACCAAGTTGTCAAAGACCCGAAGAAGTGGGATGTTTATGCGATGGCCAACGTCCAGGCCCCGACTGGTGATCCGGAATATTGGTTTACGGTGTTTGCTGTATCCACGGCTACGAAGAACCAGGGCAGATACCAGAGTGCGAAACTCGATGCGCTGGAGGCTCAGCTCAGCCGCGAGTTCGATCCGGCCAAGCGCGCCGAGCTGGCCCTGCAGATGCAGCAGGTAGTGCTCGATGACCACGCGTTTGTGTTCTGCTCGTTCCTTAAGATGAGCATGATTTCTAAAGCTAATGTCAAGAACTATATTTCGCATGCTTGTGACTACTATCAGGTAACAGCTGATCTCGATGTTGAGTGATATCCCCCTGGGGGGCTTACGCAGCCTCTGGTTATCCGCTACAATGAAAGCGAAGAGATAGTACAGAGGAGGGACACGTTATGCAGGAAGCTTTGCAGACCGTGCTACAGAATGAGGATAGGGAACTGGCGCAGGAAATCGAAAACTATTGGGATGCGCGCAGTCAGGCTTTCAGCCAGACACGGTTAAAGGAACTGGCCGGGCCTAGCGCGGCTGCTTGGACAAAGGTGCTGCAGGCAAGGCTGCCGCAGGTGCGGCCGCTTCGTATTCTCGATGTTGGCACGGGGGCGGGGTTCTTTTCCATCCTGCTCGCACGGCTTGGACATGAGGTAACCGGCATCGATATGTCGGCGGATATGCTGCATGAGGCAAAATGCAATGCTTTGGCGGCGGGCGTCAAGGCAAATTTCGTGAAAATGAATGCGCAGGAGCCCGATTTTGCGGCGGATACCTTTGATGTAGTGGTAAGCCGTAATCTTACCTGGACATTGCCGGATGCCATGGAGGCTTATTGCCAGTGGCGTCGGGTCTTGAAACCAGGTGGGCTATTGATGAACTTTGATTCGGACTATGGGCTGGAGAGATTCTCACGCAAGGAAGATCAGGAAAATGTCCATGCCAATATCAGTCAGGAACTTGTGGATACGTGCAATAAAATCAAGGATTCCGTGCGTATCAGCACGCATCGGCGTCCGGCGTGGGATACCTGCTATCTGCAGGAGCTCGGGATGAAGGTGGAAGTCGAGGCAGACATTGCGCCAAAGGTTCACAATGACCCTGCCATGCATTATGACAATGTTCCGTTGTTTGCGATATATGCCTATAAATAAAAATGATCCGTTGACTATGTAACGCCCTCTAAGTCGGAGGTGGAATCTGACTTAGGGGGCATTTTTTTAT
>NZ_VTOZ01000042.1:0-12316 GCF_008271345.1 Pseudoselenomonas caprae | reverse complement strand
ATCCCGGAACTTAATGCCTTTCTGCAAACTTAGCAGGATTTTCCCGCAAATCCGCGAATTATTATAAATATATTCAGAAATCGTGATAAAAAATCTGTACGGGATGTACAGAATGCTGACAAAGGATGTGATCATATGCCTCCCCGTCTCCACGCGGACAAGCTTGCGTACTTCTTTATCGCCTTTGCCTGCTACCTGCTGATTCGGGCTATCGCAACGGCAACGGCTATCCCGCCCGTCAATGTACTCCTCTATATCTCGATTGCCGCCTCTTTGCTTGCCAGCAACGTGCCGCGCGTCGTCGACATCCCGCTGCACTACGCGTACCCCGTGCGGTGCATCGAATTCTTCACCTTCGGCATTGCCGTCGTATGTTTCATCACACTTTGCCTGCGTCATGTATGGCTGTAAAAAAGGGTAGGAAAAATGATTCCTCATTTTTCCTACCCTTTTTTATTTGGCCACGCTGCCAGCGGCATCCCAGCCGACCTGCAGCGCTTTCATATTCTGCTCGACCGTATGCGGCGGCACGCGGTGTGCCACCGATTCCTTGATGGTATCGAAGGCAACGATACCTGTCAGCCGCACGAGCGCACCGAGCGCGACGATATTGGCAAACAAGGGCTTGCCGACCTGCTCGATGGCCAGCTTCGTGATCGGTATGCGGACGACATGGGGGAAATCCGGTGTCTCAGGCACGAGGCTGTCATCGAGGACCAGCAGCCCCTCGGGGCCCAAGTCGCTATAATACTTGTCCGCCGCCTTCTGCGTCATCGCCAGCACGAGATCCGGCACGAGTACATGCGGATGATAGATGGTCTTGTCGTCGATGATGACCTCGGACTTCGAGGCACCGCCGCGGGCCTCCGGCCCATAGGACTGCGACTGCACCGCCTCCTTGCCCTCAGCGACGGCCGCCTCGGCGAGGATGATGGCCGCCGTGATGACGCCCTGGCCGCCCGAGCCCGATAATCTCAGCTGTTTTCTCATTTCGACGCACCTCCTGCCCGCTCGATGACCTGATCGTAGGCCGTATCATAATCCATGGCTTCGGCCTGATAGAAGCAGCCGATCGGGAACTTCTCCCCCGCCTTCGCCTCAGCGGGCAGCTTGTCCCAGGCCGCCTTCATGACGGCGTTGTCGCGCATCCACATGAGCATGTTGGCAGGACTGCCCATCTTGTTCTTGCGGCCATACGCCGTCGGGCACTGGACGAGCGCCTCGATGAAGGAGAAGCCCTTATTGTCAAAACCACCGGCAATCATATCGACAAGATGTTTTTCATGGAATGCCGTCGAACGGGCCACATAGGTAGCACCAGCAGCCTCAGCCAGATGGCAGGCATCAAAAGGCCTGTCCACCGAGCCGTACGGAGCCGTCGTAGCTTTCTTGCCCAGCGGTGTCATCGGCGAAGCCTGGCCGCCCGTCATGCCGTAGATATTGTTGTTGAACAGCACCACCGTGAGGTCGACGTTGCGGCGGCAGCCGTGGATGAAGTGATTGCCGCCGATAGCCGTGCAGTCGCCGTCGCCCGTGATGACGACAACATTGAGGTCCGGATTGGCCAGCTTGATCCCCGTGGCAAACGGAATGGCGCGGCCATGGGCCGTATGCAGCGTATCAAAATCCATATAGCCCGACGCACGGGACGAGCAGCCGATACCCGAAACGATAACGGTATTATCCTGGGACAGGCCCTTCTTCTCGATGGCCTGCACGATAGCTTTCATCGCAATGCCATTGCCGCAGCCCGGGCACCAGAGGTGCGGGAGCCGGTTCTGGCGGAAATATTTCTCGTAGCTTCTCTCCATGGTTATGCCTCCCCGCAAAGCTTGTCGATACCGAGCGCGATCTCATCCGGCTCGAACGCCTTCATGTTGTACTTGCCGCAGAACTCGACCGGGCACTGGCCGGCAGCCGCACGGCGCACCTCATGGACGATCTGCCCATAGTTGAGCTCGGCGACCATGATGCCCTTGACCTTTGCCGCCAGCCGCTCGATGGCCTTGTCCGCAAAGGGCCAGATGGTCATCAGGCGCAGCAGGCCGACCTTCTGCCCCTTCTTGCGGGCATCCTGCACGGCTTCATAGGCCGTGCGTGCCGTGCCGCCAAAGGAGACGACTGCGTACTCGGCATCCTCCATGAAGTATTCCTCCGTATGGATGATCTCCTCGCCGACGCGGGAAATCTTCTCATGCAGGCGGCGGATGGAGGTCTCCGTGACCTGCGGGCTGCCCACCGGGAAGCCCGTATCATCATGCAGGAGGCCCGTGACATGGATATGATAGCCCTGGCCGAAGTCAGCGACATTCGGCACGAGATCCGCATCGGGCGCAAACGGCTCATAGCCTTCAGCCCGCGTCTTCTTCGGCGCGCGGCGCGGATAGATGTCAAGCTCGCTGGCCTCCGGCAGCTCGACCTTCTCGCGCAGGTGGCCGACGACCTCATCCATCAGCAGGATGACCGGCGTGCGGAACCGCTCGGCGTAGTTGACGGCCATGACCGTCGCATCGAAGGTCTCGCGGACACTCCAGGGCGAGAGCGCGATGATCGGATGGTCACCATGGGTACCCCAGCGGGTCTGCATGACATCGGCCTGGGAAGGCGCCGTCGGCTGGCCCGTGGAGGGACCGACGCGCTGGACATTGACGAGCACGCACGGGATCTCTGCGCAGGCCGCATAGCCGATGAGCTCCTGCTTGAGCGAGAAGCCCGGGCCCGACGTCGCATCCATGGCCTTCTGGCCTGCCAGCGATGCGCCAAGGATAGCGCCCATGCTCGCAATCTCATCTTCCATCTGGACAAACTTGCCGCCGACCTGCGGCAAAAGCTTGGCCATGGTCTCAGCGACCTCCGTCGACGGGGTGATCGGATAGCCCGCGAAGAAACGGACTCCAGCGGCGATAGCGCCCTCTGCGCAGGCCTCGTTGCCCTGCATCAATCTTGCCTTGCTCATGCTTCTGCCCCCCTGTCTACAAAAATCGCATAATCCGGGCAGCGCAGTTCGCACTGACCGCAGGCGATGCAAGCGTCACCGTTTGCCACCTGTACCTTGCCGAGCTCATCGAGCGCCAGCACCTGTTTGGGGCAGAATGCAACGCAGATTCCACAGCCTTTGCATCTAGCCATCTTGATGGTGATCTCTGACTTCATCGGGGTCCCTCCTAGTAATGCACACACAATTCGCGAAAACGCGCGTTAATATGCTTATAAATACATAGAAACTATGTATATTCTGCCATATACTTTTACATCATAGCAGATACGATTTTAAAAATCCAGCATTTTTGTAAATTTATAATATGTATACAATAAACACCGCTCTGCATAAAAACACTTTCAGAAACATATGAATACTGCGACATATCGAGAACTAAAAAAGGAGTTCGCCATTTACAGACAAACTCCTGCTTTGTATATCAGAAATAGACAATCTCAGCCGATCAATCGCAAGCTTCAACCGTTCCTGCTTTCTTGCGCGTCTCCTCTCTTCCCTGGCGTCCCGACAAGATGACACCAGCCAGTACCAAGGCTGCGCCAGCCAGGCTGGCCGCGCCGAACGGCTCATGCAGATAGATGACGCCAATCATGACCGCAAACACCGGCTCAAGGCAGAACAGGATGCCGATGCGCTCAGCCGAAGTATACTTCTGCGCGACCAGCTGCGCAATAAAGCCAAAGGCCGAGCAGACAAGGCCCAGATAAAAGACGGCAAACCAGCCAGCACCACCAGACGGCAATGCTGTTGTCTCACAAGCAAGTGCCACGCCAAGCCCCATAAGCCCCGTGAAGCCGAACTGCAATACGCTGAGTACCAGTGCATCCATCTTGACGAGCAGCCGGCTCGCATAGCAGACCTGCACGGCATTGAGCGCCGCGCCGAGCAGGCAGAGCGCATCGCCAGGATTGAGGCGCAGACCATCCTGCAGCGTCAAAAAGCCAATGCCCACTACCGAAAGCAGCGACGTCGCCAGGATGCCACGCCGCACCGGGCGATGGTAAACGATCTTTTCTACGAATGGGATGAACACGACCATAAGGCTCGTGATAAAGCCGGCATTCGAGGTCGTCGTCGACTCCAGACCGATGACCAGCGCACTGAACGCGATAAAGACAATGGCACCGACAATAAAGCCCGCTTTCACCATCGCCCAGGTCACCTTGCGCCACGCCTTACCCAAAAGCAATGCCGCCGCCACAAAAGCAATGCCAAACCGATAAGCCACCAGCGTGAAGGGCCCAATCGAGTCAAGCCCTTCCTTCATGAACAGATACGACGAACCCCAGCAGAACGTCACAAAGAGCATCAGCAGCTCCGCGCGTTTTGTATTCAAAAACCTCCGGCCTCCTTCAATCTTTTTCCCATAAATCTTTTCAGACAAGACTAGATTCTAGCAGAAAGAACCGCCCTTGGCTATACTTCAGCAAAATTTTGGTGAACACTGTTACACCTATGGCCCGCTCCTCGGCGCATCATAAGCGGACAAAGTGTGACCTGCTCACTTGAAAGCAGGATTTTTCCCTGCTATGCTAGAAGTTAGCATCATTACGCAGATAGGAGGATTTCCATGCAAAGTTTCAACTTCAAATGTCCGACAGAAATCGTCTTTGGCCGTGGTGCCGAGGAACAAGTCGCCACGAAGCTGCGCGAATACGGCGCCAGCCATATCTTCATCGTCTATGGCGGCGGCAGTGTCGTCAAATCCGGCCTGCTCGCCAAGGTTGAGCGCATCCTGCTCTCAGCTGGCTTTGCCGTCCAGACGCTCGGCGGCGTCCAGCCGAACCCGCGCCTCGGCTTCGTACGCCAGGGCGTGCGCACGGCCCTCGCCTTCCAGGCGGACTTCATCCTCGCGATTGGCGGCGGCAGCGTCATCGACAGCGCCAAGGCCATCGCCCATGGCACGGCAAACCCCGGCATCGATGTCTGGGATTTCTGGTGTGGACGCGAGAAACTCACCAGATCCATGCCGGTCGCCAGCATCCTGACGCTGGCCGCCGCTGGCAGCGAGACCAGCGACTCTGCCGTCATCACCAATGAGGAAACCGGCAAGAAAGCCGGGCTCAACACGCCGTTCAACCGCCCGGCCATCGCCTTTATGAATCCGGAGCTCACCTTCACGGTGCCGAAAAAGCAGCTCGTCTGCGGCATCTCGGATATCCTCATGCACACGCTCGAGCGCTACTTCACGAGCTGCAAGGAAACCAACGCCTTCACCGACCTCGTCGCTGAATCGCTGCTCAAGAACGTCATGGCCCAGTCGAAGGTCGCCGTGGAAAACCAGCAGGACTACGACGCCATGAGCGAGATCATGTGGTGCGGCAGCGTCTCGCACTGCAACTTCACAGAACTCGGCCGCGCCAAGGACTTCACCTGCCACAAGCTCGGCCATGAACTCAGTGGCAGATTCGACGTCACGCACGGCGCCTCGCTGACGACCATCTGGCCAGCCTGGGCCCAGTACGTATGGCGCGATGATGTGCCACGCTTCGCCCAGTTCGCCGAGCGCATCTTCGGCATCACCAGCGGCAGCGACGAAGAAAAGGCCCAGGCCGGCATCAAGGCCATGGTCGAATACTTCCGCTCCCTCGGCATGCCGACAAACTTCACCGAACTCGGCATCGGCGTCCAGGACAAGAACAGCATCGCCTACCTCGCCGACATGGCCACTGCCGGTGACACCAAAAAACTCGGCAACTTCCATCCGCTTGACAAAGCGATGGCGATTGAGATCTATCAGCTGGCTAACCACTAAAAAAGCAGGAGCGCCCATGCGAAAGCATGTTGGTGCTCCTGCTTTTTTCCTACAAATTGCAGTTTGCCGGGTTAGTTCTAGCCTTCCCCTTACCGAGGGGAAGGTGGGCGCGAAGCGCTCGGATGAGGTGTATGCGTCCGTATGGAATCCCGATACTACGAAGCGCGGGGTTCACGGGGTAGTACTTTTTCTGTTTCCGCTAAATGGACCGCATGCCTAGTTTTGCGGACTTAGTTACCTGCTCCCGTCACCAGGTCGCGGCGTACACATCGGAGTCTAGCTTATGCGCTTACGGCCCAGTCCTGCTGCGCAGGACAGTCGCTCCAGACAGAAAGAAGCACTACCCCGTTCGCCCCTTTGGTAATGGAAATCTGAGATGGTACGAACCGTTTCTCCCGTAACAAGCACATCGATGTAATTCGTGACCTATCGCCGGAACAGAGCAGGATTATCCCAACATAACGGAGGGCGAGGGTGGGTACACTTTCTTCGTAGACGGAGCGATTGCCCGAACGCAGTGAGGGATGGCACGCGGTAGGTATAAACTAGAACGTCAAGATGTATTGGCGCGCCGCCGGCCTGCCCGGCGCATGTACCTAGGTACGTACAACCTGCCAGCGCGGGTCATTTAGCGGAGCGGAGAAAAAGTGCACCCACCCTCACCCCAGCTGAGCTGTATCAAACTTATTGTAATCTCGAACTAACAGACAAACTGCAATCCATACACAAAAAAGCACCGCTTTCGCGGTGCTGCATCTTCATATGGCAGGGGTAGCTGGACTCGAACCAACGCATGCGGGATTCAGAGACCCGTGCCTTACCAACTTGGCGATACCCCTGTGTCATCAGCATCTCTGCTGTCAACACAAAATATTATACGCAAACTATATCTTCTTGTCAACACCTTTTTGACGATTTTTTTACAAAAAGTTAAAAATAGGCCAAAAACGTGAAAATCCGATAAATAAAGGGCAAATGTCCCCTTTTACGCATAAAAAATATGTTATAATAATAGTTACCAAAGATGTAAGGTGGCAGAACCGGACCATTGTGGTATGAATATTGTGTGTTATGGATAATGGAGGAATGAATCATATGGATATCAAGTATGATGTATCGATTACCGCTATCGGCAACCTGGCCAAGACGTTCTTAGAGAACAACAACAGCGCCATCCTGCTCGATGAGGGCATCCGTCCGAACCTTGCCGACATGGTCATCGAACACACGCCGGGCGAACTCAAAGAAGATATCAAAAAGGGCGACAAGCTGCTGATGGGTGGCATCAAGTACACGGTCGAAAAAGTCGGTGACGCCGCTAACGACAACCTCCGCGAGGAAGGTCATTGCACGCTCGTATTCAATGCTGAAGGCTCCATGCCAGGCCAGATCATCGTCAAAGGGTCAGGACTGCCAGTCCTGACGAATGGCGCCCACATCACGTTCACCAAGAAATAACACCAAGCAGGAATCCCACAAGGGCTGTGAAGGAATCATCTCCCCATGATTTCCTCACAGCTCTTTTTTTGCCTCAGGCCATGCCTGTGAGCGATGATGGCTGCGGCTGGCACAAGGTGCCAGTCAGATTGCGCACGCTCTCCCGCTCAACAAAGAACAACGGCATCTCCATATTCTGCTCCAAGGGCTTGCCATGCAGCAAATCAAGCAGGTACTGTGCCGCCTTCATGCCAACGAGCTCATAGTCAAACGAAATCGTCGTGAGCGCCGGATAGACGACAGCACCGACCTCATAGCCGCCAAAGCCGACAACCGATATATCCTCGGGGACGCGAAGGCCGCGTTCGTGGAAATAGCGCAGGATGCCCAGGCTGATGTTATCCGTCGCCCCGACGACAACCGTCGCACCGCAGCGGCGGACATCCTCGCCACAGTTATAGGCCGACAGGAAGTCAAACCCCGTCTCGACGAAGTCCACCTTGGCCTCCGGCCGCCCCTCCGTGAAGGCATCGATGAAGCCCTGCTTGCGGTCGACGCCCACGGCGATATCAGTCTCCGTGACCCCGGCAAAGACGGCATGCTTATGCCCCATCTGCCGCAGATATGCGCCCATCATGCGGCCCGCGGCCTTGTCATCGATCTTGACATAGGGCACATCCTGATGTTTCTGGCCTGTATAGAGCACAGGGACCGTACCGCTCTTCGTGAGCTTCACATGCTCCTCGCTGATGCCCACCGAGTCGACGAGGATGCCGTCGACGCCCTGCTGCTGGAGGCTGCGGATATTCTCGATCTCCTTGCGGCCCGAGAGCTTGCTCACGAGCAGGAGGCCCTGATAACCCGCTGGCTCAAGGATGCGGCTGATGCCAGCCAGCAGCTTGCCGACCGTCACCGAGTCCATGCGTGGCAGCACGATGCCGATGAGCTTGCTCTGCTTCGTCTTGAGCCGCTTGGCGAAGAAATTCGACTTGAACCCCGTCTGCTCGATGGCCTTCTTGACGCGCTCCTGCTTTTCGACGCTGATATATCCCTGGTTCAGGTAACGGGAAACCGTGCTCTTCGATACACCGGCCAGCTCCGCTACATCCTTTATCGTCACCTTCTGATTCATGCCATCCTCCGTAAAGCCGCAAAATCCTTGCGATAGTCTACTATTATTTTAGACAAATTTCCCGGAAAAGGCAAGCAAAATGTAGAACTGATTCCACATTGCTTTCCGTCCCCAAGATCAGAGCTGCCAATCAATCGGCTCCTGCCCCGTAGCACGCAGGAAATCGTTGACTTTCGAGAACGGCCGGCTGCCGAAAAAACCACGATGTGCCGACAGCGGGCTTGGATGCGGCGACTCGACGATGTAGTGTTTCGGATTCGTGATCATCGCCTTCTTGCGGCGCGCCGGCGTGCCCCAGAGGATGAAGGCCATGGGCTTCTCGCGCTCGTTCAGCAGGCTGATGATTTTGTCGGTAAAGATTTCCCAGCCCTGCCGCTGATGGGAGCCCGCCTGATGCTCGCGCACGGTCAGCACGGTGTTGAGCAGCAGCACGCCCTGTTCCGCCCAAGGCTTCAAGCAGCCCGTAGCGGGGATCGTGCAGCCGAGGTCATCGTGGAGCTCCTTGAAGATATTCACCAGCGACGGCGGTGGCTGTACCCCCGGCAGCACCGAGAATGACAGGCCGTGGGCCTGCCCCGGGCCATGATAGGGGTCCTGCCCGAGGATGACGACCTTCGTATCGGCATAGCTCGTATAATGCAGTGCATTGAAGATCGCATACATATCGGGATAGATGCGATGCGTGCGGTACTCCTGGATGAGGAACTGGCGCAGCTGGCGATAGTACGGCTGCTTCAGCTCCTCATTCAGATAGTCTGCCCAGTCATTATGAAAGATTTCCATTGGTTCGCGTTCCTTTCCTGTTCCTATTGGCCGCCATGGCGCCGCACCAGGCGGCAGAAGCTGGCGACTGCCGTCTGCGCCTCCCCTGCCGTCTGCACCTCCTCGCGGAACTGCGCCGTGATGTCGGGGAAAAACGTATCCGCCCGATACCGCCCCCGCAGCCGTGTAAGCGCAATGGCCTCAGTATACGGCAGCAACAGACGGTAAATCTCGCCGCCGCCAATGCACCAGACTTTCCGTTGCGGCTGCGCCAGCGTGAGCCTTCCAAGCAGCTGCCAAAGCTCCGTAAGGCTATGGCAAACGCTAAATCCGGGGATATCTCCCTGCGTGCGGGACAGCACGATATTGATGCGTCCTTGCAGCGGCGCAGCGCCCGGCAAGCTTTGCTGCGTCCTGCGTCCCATGACGACGATATGCCCCAGAGTCAAGTCCTTGAAATGTGCCATATCCTCCGGGGCATGCACGAGCAGCTGGCCCGCCAGGCCGATGCCGCCAGCCTCATCAGCCGCTGCGATCATCTGCAGCGGCCACGGGCTGCTCACCTCCGCCGCCCGGCTGATCTGCTGGCCCTGGATGGCAGGCTCTGCCCACCAGTCGCGCACCGTGCGCCCCGCCACCACCAGCTCCGGGGCGATGTCCAAAAGCGGCCGCAGCACAAAGGCCCGCTCGGTAAGATAGGGATGCGGCAGGCGCAGCTCCGCCGTATCGGAGGTCTTGCCCTCAGCGGCCAGCAGGTCGATGTCGATGGTCCGCGCCCCCCAATGCTCGTGGCGCACGCGGCCCAATGCCTGCTCAATGCGCTGCATCGCATGGAGCAAATCATAAAGCGGCAGGCTCGTCTCGATCTCTGCCGCCGTATTGATAAACCCCGGCTGGTCGAGCTTGCCCCACGGGGCCGTCTCATAGAAAGAAGCCACCTGCACAAGGCGGGTGGCAGTCACAGTATCTATTTGACGCAGAGCCGCGCGGATCGTCTCAGCGCGGTCGCCGAGATTCGCCCCGAGGCTCAGCCAGACGGCGTATGGTCTTATCGCACTCATGCGCGCGTCCTCACGACGCTGATGGCCGCATCGCCGAATTTGCCCGGCAGCGGTGCCTGCGGCTTATGCACCGTCACACGCACCTTCTGCACCTTGGCATAGCCCTGCAGCACCGCCGTTGCCACGCGCTCACCGACTGTCTCGATGAGCTGGCACGGATCACCCTCGACGATGGCCTTGACCGTCGCATAAACCTCCGCATAGTTGATGGTCTGCGCGAGATCATCGCTGACGCCAGCAGGCTGCAGATCCGCATACATCGTCAAGTCGATATAGAAGGGCTGCCCCTGCTCGCGTTCCTCGGGCAGGCAGCCATGATAGCCGTAGAACTCCAGCCCCGTCAATTTTATCTTATCCATATCAGTGCCTCCTGAGTATCACATCGGTCATGCGGACCATGCGCGCGATCGGCAGCACGTCGTGGACGCGGACAATCCCCGCGCCGCGCTCGATGCCGAGCACACAAGTGGCCCCTGTCGCCTCCATGCGCTCCTCGACAGGCAGGTCAAGGGTCGCACCGATGAAGCTCTTGCGGCTCGTGCCGAGCAGCAGCGGGTACTCCTCGCCATCGATAGTCAGAAGCTCGCGCTGGCGGCGCATGACCTCGAGATTGCCCGCGACATCCTTGCCGAAACCAATGCCGGGGTCGAGGATGATGTTCTCGCGCTTGACGCCAGCCGCGTCCGCCAGCGCCAGGCTGCGGCGGAAGAACGCCTGCATGCTCGCGATGATATCCCCCGCGTACTCTTTCCCGTCCTGATTGTGCATGACGACAATCGGCAGGCCGCAGTCCGCAGCCACCTTTGCCATCGCACCGGGCTCGGCTGCATACTGCAAGCCCCAGATGTCATTCAGCATATGGGCGCCATGCGCAGCCGCCGCCTTGGCCGTCTCCGCCTTGAACGTATCCACCGATATGGGCACAGGGCACTCAGCGACGAGCGCATCAAGGAACGGCAGCAGCCGCTCGATCTCCTCAGCCGCGGGCATCGGCGTGAAACCCGGCCGGCTCGACTCAGCGCCCAGGTCGATGATATCCGCGCCATCGCGCACCATCTCCTCCATGTGCCGCAGCATCGCATCACGCGTATTCCAGCGGCCGCCGTCCGAAAACGAATCCGGCGTCACATTGAGGATGCCCATGACGAGCGTGCGCTCGCCCAGCGTGAGTTCCTTTCCATCGGCAAACGTGTACTTACGGATAGCTGTCATTATGATTTTTCTCCTCCCAGTATCATCCACGCCTGATGATAGAGCGCAGAATCCGTCTGGAATACACCGGTGCATTCCGAAGTGACGGTCCGCGTGCCATGCGCGAGGTCACCCCGCATGGTCATACAGAGCTGTTGGGCCTCGACCGTGACCAGCACGCCCCGGGCTCCGAGATCATGCCAGACAGCGGCGGCGATCTGCGCCGTCAGCCGCTCCTGCAGCTGCGGCTGATGCGAGAGGATATCGACCAGCCGTGCGAACTTCGAAAAGCCCGCCACGCGGCCGTTCTCCGGCAGATAGACAATGCTCACCTCGCCGAAGAACGGCACAAGATGGTGCTCGCACATCGAGTAGAACGGGATGTGGCGCACAGCCACGATGCCATCCGAGCCCGCGTCGAAGGTCTCCCCCCAGATGGAGAAAGTATCCTTGCCGATACCGCTGAACAGGTACTGGTACATCTGCGCCACGCGCTCCGGGGTCTTCTCCATCCCCCGCGCCGTGAGATCTACCCCAACGGCCTCAAGGAATTCGCGCATCGCCCGAACCGCCCTGTCATTCTTCTCGCCCATGTACCTGCCCCCTCGCAATCAAAATCGTTACTTTCTATATCATATAATAGAACACAACCGGCCGCAAGTAAGAACGCTCCTTATTTTACCGTAATCGCGCCGACCGGGCAGTCCTCCGCCGCCTGCCGCGCATCATCGACGCTGTCCGCAGGCAGCTCCTGATAGCCCTCAGCCAGCCCGTCATCGCCAAAACGGAACCCCTCAGGGCACGCCCCCGTGCACATGCCACAGCCCACGCATAAATCCTTATCTACGTATCCTTTCATCGTCAAAAACCTCCTAAAATATACTACACATTCTCTCTCCCATCTGCTTACAACAGTGATTTTAGCAAATAAAATGCCGCATTTCTGTAACCATAATAACACTTTTCCTTAGCATATTCGC
>NZ_VTOZ01000041.1:0-15507 GCF_008271345.1 Pseudoselenomonas caprae | reverse complement strand
TTTTTTCATGCCCGGAACAGCTTATTCAGCAGCACCGACAGCTTCGTTGAGGCCCTCGATCAGAGCATCGACATCGATGCCATGAGCCATAGCGCCCTGCTCGATGTTCTCGAAATGCGCAGCAGCGCAGCCAAGGCAGCCCATGCCAGCGTTTACGAATACATCGACCGTGTCGGGATATTTCTGAACAACTTCGAGGATGCTCATATCTTTGGTGATTGCCATATGGTATAACCTCCTATAATAAGTGAAACTAAAGAAACCCATCAATAAGTATGGGGGATTTCCATCATCCGAATTATAGCACATCCAGCTGGCGGGATACAAGGAATAATGAACGGGCTTCAGAAAAAAATAATCAAGGCTGGTTTTTTTTCCGCATTCGGTTTAAAATGAGATTGTTATACAATGAGGAAAAGTGGGGGATTTTTCATGGGATTTATCGCCTGTTCGTTAGGCGGTGTGCCAATCTACACGTATGGTCTGTGTTTGTCGCTGGCAGTGCTTCTGGCACTATTGCTGGCTTGGGGCAATGCAAGGTTTCATGGGGTGCCGGCTGCGATGGTGACGGATATGGTGTTATGGGGAATCCCATTGGCACTTCTTTGCGGCCGGGCGGGGTATGTATTGCATCATTTTGAGCAGTACAGCAGTCATCTGGCCGAGATATTGATGGTCTGGCATGGCGGCTTGTCGCTGTATGGCACGATCTTGGGGATGCTGCTCGCCATTTGGGGTGTTTGCCGCGTGCAGGGCTTGGACACGTGGACCTGGCTTGACATCATGGTACCGGCAGGTGTCTTATCGCTGGCAGTCATCGAACTGGGCATTTTTGCGTTGCAGCTTAATCCCGGCTTGCCATTTCCCGATGATTTGCCTAATGACCATCGTCTCGTTGAATATGTTGAATATGCCTTCCGCCCGGTTGGGTTTGGGGATACGCTGTACTTTCAGCCAATAGCGCTTTATCAAGCCGGTTTGCAGGTAGTGGTGTTCCTGCTGCTGAGTCTGTTGACGCTAACGCAGCGTTATTTCAAATGGCCGTCATTGCCGGGGACGCTGTTCCTGTCAGGGGTGGCAAGCCTGGCGTTTATCCGCCTGGGCTGCGGGTTCTTCTATCTGGCCAGCGGTGCAGATATAGGAGCGGCTTTGCCGTTGGGCCGTGTCATGGCAGCTGCCATCGGCATATTGGCTATCGCCATGTTGATTTTGCGTAAGCGCGTTCATGCGCTGAAGATTTATTGAGGAGGACGATCATGCCATTGTTCTATAAGCAAAGCCTGCTGAAAAGGTGGTGGAAGCGGATTTCACTGCTGTTGCTGCTGCTGCTGATTCCCCTGCTGGCATCGAGCCCCAAGCAGATGACGGCTACGATGGTGGCCGATAGCGAAAATGGCACCAAGGTCATGGTGCTCAATTACCACAAGATCGATAATACCTTCATCTCGCTGGCGGTACGGCCGGATGATTTCGAGGCACAGATGAAGTACCTGAGCGAGAACGGCTACCATACGATTTCGCCGGATGAACTCTATGACAGCCTGGCCGGGACAGGGGAGCTGCCGGAAAATCCAGTGCTGATCACCTTTGATGACGGGTATGTGGATAACTACACGAATGCGTATCCGATCCTCAAGAAGTATGGGTTCAAGGCGACAATCTTCGTCATCACGAGCTTCCTCGGCAAGGACAAGAATTACATGACCTGGGATCAGGCCCGTGAGCTCGATGCCAACGGCATCAGTATCGAATCCCATACGGTTGACCACAAGTCGATGACGGATCTCACGGATGAGCAGCTGCGTATGGAGCTCGTAGAATCGAAGAAGAAAGCGGAAAAAGAGCTGGGACATCCGGTGGAATATATGGCGTATCCTACGGGAACCTACAATCTGCATATTGCGGAAATGGTCAAGGAGGCTGGCTATAAGGCGGCGTTCACGATCAAGTATGGCAATGTCGATAAGGCCAGCAACATCTACGCGCTGGAGCGGGTGCCGATCTTCCACACGGAGGATACCAACAAGGACTTCTTGGAGCGTATCCGCTATACGCCGATCTTTGAACGGTTTGGCTGGATAAAAAGCTGAGAATATGGATAGAAGGTGCTGTCTGCAAGCAATTGCAGGCAGCACTTTTTATTTGTCCTGCTGTTTGGGCAAGGAAAAGCAGCTGTGGATAAGTTTCGCTTGCAAAAAAAAGGATTTTTTGATATAAAAGAGAATAGGTAAAAGTGGTGAAATGTGGGGAAAAGTGGTTCAAAAGACCAGAAAGGTGGTGATGCAGGATGTTCATGGGGGAATATGTCCATTCCATTGACGCCAAGGGGCGTATCATCCTGCCCGCTGATTTCCGTCAGGAACTCGGTGTGACCTTCATCATCACGTGTGGTCTCGATAACTGTCTGTTCCTCTATGGACAGCAGGCCTGGGAAGAATGGGCGGCCAAGCTCCGTGCCTTGCCGCTGGCAAAGCCGGCAGCACGAGCGCTGACCCGGTTTTTCTTTTCGGGCGCCCGCACGCTTGAGTGTGACAAGCAGGGACGCTTTCTCGTCCCGGCCAATCTGCGTACGCATGCTGGCATTGCGCTCAAACAGGATGTCGTGCTGACTGGTGTGGACAACCGCATCGAGGTCTGGAGCAAGGAGCAGTGGAGCAAGTATAATGAAGAAGTGGAGCCGGATGTCACGGCTATTGCAGATTCGCTTTCGGAGCTGGGGATTTGAGCCATTTTGCAGTCAATCAGGAAATACAAGGGAAGTCAGGTGCAGGAAACATGGAGTTTCATCATATCAGCGTCATGCTGGAAGAGACGGTAAGGGGTCTCGTGACAAATACAAAAGGAACTTATGTCGATTGTACCTTGGGCGGTGCTGGACATTCCCGGCGCATAGCGGAGCTCTTGGAGCCTGAGGGCAGGCTGATCGGTATCGACCAGGACGAAGCGGCGATCGCTGCGGCGACGGAGCGGCTGCGCGATGCAGCTTGCAAGGTCGACATCGTGCATAGCAACTTCCGCAATCTGGAAGCGATCCTCGCGGAAGAGGACGCTCTACTGGTGGATGGTGTGGTATTCGATCTGGGGGTTTCCTCCCATCAGATCGATACGGCAGAACGTGGCTTCTCCTATATGCAGGATGCGCCGCTGGATATGCGCATGGATCCCGAGGCAGGTTTTTCGGCTTATGACGTCGTCAATACATATAGTGAGCAGGAATTGGACCGCATTTTCCATGATTATGGGGAGGAGCGCTGGGGGCGCCGCATCGCGCAGTTCATTGTCAAGGAACGGGCGGCAAAGCCGATCGAGACGACGGGGGAGCTGGTGGACATCATCTGCAAGGCGGTGCCGAAGGCGGTACGCCAGGCGGCCAATGGACATCCGGCCAAGAGGATATTCCAGGCTATCCGCATCGAGGTCAACGATGAGCTGGGAATCCTGGAGAATGCGTTCCGTACAGCGGTACGTCATCTGAAGCCGGGTGGGCGTATAGCTATCATCACGTTCCATTCGCTGGAGGACAGGATCGCCAAGCAGACGCTCAAGGAAATGGCACGGGGCTGCATCTGCCCGCCGGAGCTTCCGGTCTGCATGTGCAAGCACAAGCCGGAGATCCGCATGATAGGAAAGCCAATCCAGGCAACAGCAGAGGAACTGGCGAACAATTCGCGTTCCAAGAGCGCCAAGCTGCGCATTGCTGAGAAATTACCCCAGGAAGAGAAAGGAGGCGGCTGCTGATGCTCGCAAGACAGGAAGAAGAAAATTTTGCTGAACTGCCGTTGACGGCGGAAGAAGAACGGCGCCAGCTGCGTCAGGCACCAAAAGAACCGTTGTTCAAGACGGTGCTCGATACGAGCATGCGGTCGCATTGCCAGATCTTGTTCTTGACTATCGCGGTGCTGGCGATGCTCGTGACTATCGGCAGTGGTGTCAGCGCGAGCCGTGGGTATGCCTTGGTAGAGGTGCAGCGTCAGGCGGATGCGCTGGAACAGGAGAATGAGCGCCTGAAGATCGATATCGCCAAGCTCAAGTCGCCGGAACGCATCAAGAATATCGCTAAGGATCAGCTGGGCATGGAAGTGCCGAAGCATACGTATTTCAGTCAGGAAAAGTGAATAAGCAGCTGCGATTCGAGCAGCTGGCGTCAAAGAGGCTGTCATGATAGATGCACAGCTTCTTTCGTGTTTATGAGCCTCAAAAAAAACTACTAATTTTTTCATATACGGTTTATAATAGTGTACGGTCCGCTGATTTGAGGGGCGGGAACTGAGGAGGAAGACAGATGAAAACAATCAGTCAGCTTGCAGAGCTTGTCGAAGGCTCTGTGGTCATTGGCAATAAAGAAACGGAAATCACGGGGATTGAGCATGATTCGCGCAAGGCAGGCAAGGGGACCTTGTTTGTCTGCATCCCTGGCCTGCATGTGGATGGACATAAGTTCATCCCCCAGGCAGTGGCAGCTGGGGCGGCGGCTATCCTCACAACGCGTGAAGAGGTGGATGTGCCAGCTGGTGTGGCCGTATTGCGCGTGACTGATCTGCAGGCGGCATTGGATACCATCGTGCCTTTCTTCCACGATTATCCGGCGCGCAGCATGCGGGTCATCGGCATCACCGGCACGAATGGCAAGACGACGACGAGCTACATCACGCGGGCAATCCTGCGTGCTGCTGGCTATAAGGTCGGCCTCATCGGCACGATCCAGATCATGATGGAAGATGAGGTCTATCCCATCCATAATACGACGCCGGACGTTGTCGAGCTGCAGCATACGCTGGCCACCATGCGGGATAAAGGCATGGACTATGTTGTCATGGAAGTGTCGTCGCATGCCCTGGATCAGAACCGCGTCGCTGGCATCGAGTTCGATACGGCGGTATTCACGAACCTTACCCAGGATCATCTTGATTATCATAAGACCCTCGAGAATTACATGCTGGCGAAGGCCAAGCTGTTTGAGCTCGTTTCCCAGGCAGGGGTGAAGGATGGCAAGACAGCTGTCGTCAATATCGACGATGCAGCCGGCAAGACGATGCTGGAGCATGCGGCCTGCCAGCAGCTTACCTATGCCATCGGCCAGCCGGCAGATCTGCGGGCTACGGATGTCGATGTACTGGCGAGCGGGGCAAACTTCACGCTGAATCATGCTGCCTTAGGGCAGATGGCTCTCAAGCTGCATATCACGGGCATCTTCAACGTCTATAATGTCATGTCGGCTGTGGGGGCGGCATTGGCTGAGCATATCAAGCCGGAAATCATCGAGAAGGTATTGTGCGGTTTCACGAGTGTACCGGGACGCTTTGAACTGGTCAAGGCGGGACAGGATTTCTCGATCATCGTCGATTATGCACATACACCGGATGGCGTGGAGAACGTGCTGCGCACGGCGCGGGAGATCGCCAAGAAGAAAATCATTGCGGTATTTGGCTGTGGTGGTGACCGCGACCGCACGAAACGTCCGATCATGGGGCGGATTGCGGCTGAGCTGGCCGATGTCGTCATCGCTACGTCCGATAATCCGCGTTCGGAGGATCCGGAATTCATTCTGAGCGAGGTCGAAGCTGGTGTCCGCGAGAAGATCGGCACGAAGCAGCATGAGAAGATCACAGACCGCCGCGAGGCGATTTTCCGGGCAGTGGAACTTGCGGAGACGGATGATATCGTCATCATCCTTGGCAAGGGCCATGAGGATTATCAGATCTTGAAGGATGAGACCATCCACTTTGATGATAAGGAAGTGGCTCGTGAGGCAGTTGCTGCCCGTAAGGAGGAGAAATAATGCCATCATTTACGCTTCAGGAAGTCATCGGGATCACGCAGGCTAAAGTGGTTTCCCAAGATAAAGAGAAATTCAGCGATTTGGTCAGCGATACGCGCAAGATCACAGAAGGCGTCCTGTTCCTGGCCTTCAAGGGCGAGAAATTCAACGGCGAAGATTTTGCGGCAGAGGCTTTGAAGAAGGGCGCGGCTGGCGTAATGGTAAGCCTTGACTGCGCGGAGGAAAAGATCCGCGAGTGCCAGGGAACGGTCTTGCAGGTCGAAGATACGCTGGTGGCTTATCAGCAGTTGGCGAAGGCCTGGCGCGAGCGGTTCCCGCAGCTGTCGGTGATCGCAATCACAGGATCGAATGGCAAGACGACGACGAAGGATCTCACGGCTGCGGCAATCTCGGCCCGTGGCCCGGTCCTCAAGACCCAGGCCAATTACAACAATGAAATCGGCCTGCCGCTGACGCTCTTAGGCATCCGCGAGGAACACACGGCGGCGGTGGTCGAGATCGGCATGCGCGGCTTCCATCAGATTGAGCCGCTGGCAAAGATTGCCCAGCCGCAGATCGGCATCGTGACCAATGTCGGTGAGACGCATATGGAGCTCTTGGGGTCACTGGAAAACATCGCCAAGGCCAAGGCCGAACTGGTCGAGGCCATCCCCGCTGGGGGCACGGTCATTCTCAATGCGGATAACCGATATGTTGCCGGCATGCGCAACCAGGCAGCAGAGGGGGTCCGCGTCCTGACTTTCGGCATCGAGCAGCTGGCTGATGTGCGCGGTGAAGCCATCCGCACGGAAGGCCGGATGACGAAGTTCATGGTGGAATACCAGAACGAACGCCATGAGTACGAAATCGCCATGGTGGGCCGCCATAACGTCTATAACGCGCTGGCTGCTATCGCGGCTGGCTTTGCATTGGGGCTCACGGCAGAGGAGATTCATGACGGGCTCAAGAATCTCGAGGCGACGAAGATGCGCTTTGAGTGCCAGACAGTCAAGGAATGGCAGGTGGTCAATGATGCCTATAATGCCAGCCCGATGTCGATGACGGCAGCTATCAATACGCTGTCGGAACTCACCCAGGGACGCAAGATCGCAGTCATGGGCGATATGCTGGAGCTCGGCAGTGTCTCGGTCGAGGCACACCGCAAGGTCGGACAGGAGCTGGCGGAGAAAGGCTTTGCAGCGGTCATCACGCGCGGTGAGATGGGCAGCTACATCGCCGAAGGTGCGGAGAAGGGCGGCATAGCTGCCGTCTGCCGCTGCGCTTCCCATGAGGCGGCGGCAGAAAAGCTGCACGAGATCCTGCAGCCGGGCGATACGATCTTGTTCAAGGGCTCGCGCGGCATGCAGATGGAAAAGATCATTGACCTGCTGTAAGAGCAGGCAGAAAAGGCAATAGAAAGAGGAATCAGATAGTGGAAACGAGTTTACTCATGGCAGCTGTCATAGCTGCTGGTTTTGTACTGGTGACGGGACCATTCTTCATCCCTGAGCTGCATAAACTGAAATTTGGCCAGAGCATCCGCGAGGAGGGACCGAAGAGCCATCAGGCCAAGAGCGGTACCCCGACGATGGGCGGTATCATGATCATCTTGGGCATCACGCTGGGCACGGTTGCCGTGGCCCCGTTGTCGACGGAGATCATGCTGGCACTTTTCATCATGCTGGGGCATTTCGTACTCGGATTCCTCGATGATTATATCAAGGTAGTCAAGAAGCGCAACCTCGGGCTCAAGGCCAAGCAGAAGATGCTCGGCCAGATCATCATTGCGGTGGTCACGATGGTCATCGGCACGCGCATGCTCGGTATTGATACGAGTGTATGGCTGCCGGTTGCCAACACGTCAGTGAATATCGGCATCGGCTATTATTTCCTGGTGCTGTTTGTCATGGTCGGGGCATCGAATGCGGTGAATCTGACCGATGGCCTTGATGGGCTGGCTTCCGGGACGATGGCGATCGCTGCCAGTGCTTACGCGGCAGTTTGCCTGCTGCTGGGGCATAATGACCTGGCAGTCTTCTGCGTGGCTATCGTCGGTGCTTGCCTGGCCTTCCTGCGCTTCAATGCACATCCGGCCAAGGTCTTTATGGGCGATACGGGATCGCTGGCCCTTGGCGGTGCTTTTGCTGCTGTCGGCATCCTCACGCATACGGAGGTATTGCTGGCCGTCATCGGTCTGATTTTTGTCTGTGAGGCCCTTTCTGTCATCATCCAGGTCATTTCCTTCAAGACTACGGGCAAGCGTGTTTTCCGCATGAGTCCGATACATCATCATTTTGAGCTCGGCGGTTGGTCCGAATGGAAGGTTGTCTTCGTATTTTGGGCAGTTGGCCTGCTGGCAAGTGTGGCTGGCCTGTCCTTGCTTTGACAGTAAACGAGTTCATGTGACTTCATTGAGGGGGATTTCTTCGTGACTATGGATCTATCGGGAAAGAAAGTATTGGTAATCGGTGCTGGCATCAGCGGTTTTGCCGCTGCCAAGCTGGCCAAGCGGTTCGGGGCTCAGGTGGTGCTCAGCGATGCCAAGCGTGAGCAGGACATCAAGTACGATTTTGCGGAGCTGCGGGCGGCGGATATTGCGCTGGTTTTTGGGCCGCAGCAGGAATCGCTGCTGGATGGCGTGGATCTTGTCATCGTGTCGCCGGCAGTTCCCATCCGCATTCCCATCATCCAGGCAGCCTATGGGCGTAACATCCGTGTGATGACTGAGGTAGAGATGGCTTATGAGCTGGCGGAGTCGCCGATCTGTGCTGTTACGGGAACGAATGGCAAAACGACGACAGTCACGCTGCTCGGCTTGCTGCTGGCTACGCGCTTTGCGCGCGTCGGTGTTGGCGGCAATATCGGTGTTCCCCTGTCTGAAGAAGTGCTGCGTGTGGGCAAAGGCGGCTGCATTGCTGCGGAGATTTCCAGCTACCAGATGGAGGCGACCAAGGATTTCCATCCTCATGTGGCTGCAGAACTGAATGTGACGCCAGACCACATTGTCCGACATGGTTCCATGGAGGTCTATCAGCAGATGAAGGAGCGGCTGTTTGCCCAGCAGACGGCTGAGGATTTCCTCGTTCTCAACTACGACGATGAACATACGCGTTCGATGAAGGCCAGGACGGCAGCACAAGTTTGCTACTTCAGCCGCCGCGAAGAGCTGGCGGAAGGTGCCTTTGTCCGCGACGGCCGGCTGGTCATCCGCTGGGCGGGGCAGGAATATCCGCTTTGCCTGGTGAGCGAGCTGGGCATCAAGGGCGGCCACAATGTGGAAAATGCACTGGCAGCAGCAGCCTCGGCATTCCTGGCTGGCTGCGAGCCACAGGCCATGGTCAAGGTACTCAAGGAATTCCGTGGGGTGGAGCATCGCATCGAATATGTCCGTGAGATCGATGGGGTAGCATATTACAACGATTCCAAGGCGACGAATACGGATTCGGCCATCAAGGCTTTGGAGACGTTTGATGAAGGTATCGTGCTCTTGGCTGGCGGCGACGACAAGCTGACAGATCTGACGGATTTTATGCAGCTTGTCAAGGAACGCGTGACGGATCTCGTCCTCGTCGGCGCAGCCGCCGAGCGTTTCGAACAGGAGGCTCGCAAGAATGGATACCCGCAGGAGCACATCCATCGGGCAGGCTTCTCGATGGAGAAAGCCGTAGCGCTTGCCCACGGCTTGGCGCGGGCACCGCAGGTCGTACTGCTGTCGCCGGCTTGCGCCAGCTTTGACATGTATGATGGCATGGCAGAACGTGGCCGCGATTTCAAGCGGTTAGTCAATGATTTATGATTAAGAGGGGTCTTACGTTGAATATCATCGTATCTGGTGGCGGAACGGGTGGACACATCTACCCGGCCATCACGATTATCCGTACTATACAGGAAAAATATCCGGATGCCAAATTCCTCTATGTAGGAACCAAACGCGGTTTGGAGGCGGACATCATCCCGAAGGAGGGACTGCCGCTGGCGACTGTGGACATCCAGGGGTTTGAGCGTCATCTCACGCCCGACAATCTGCGCCGTGCTGGCAAGGCAATGATGGGGGTGGCGAAGGCTGCCAAGATTGTCCGGGATTTCCATCCCGATGCCGTTATCGGCACTGGCGGTTATGTCTGCGGGCCAATCCTGCTGGCGGCAAGCTTGCTGCATGTGCCGACCTTGATACAGGAGCAGAATGTCGTACCGGGCATCACGAACAAGATCCTGGCGAAATTCGTGACCAGGATCGCGGCCGGTACAGAAGAGGCGAAAAAGCATTTCCCTGCTGGCAAGGTAGTCTTCACGGGCAACCCGATCCGGCGGGAGGTCATGTCGGCACGCCGGGAAGAAAGCGCCGCTGCTTTCGGCTTTGACCCGGCGCGCAAGACGGTGCTGATATCCGGCGGCAGCCGTGGCGCCCGCTCCATCAACCGGGCGATGATCGATGTGCTGGTACAGGCGGCAAGACAGCCGGAGGTACAGTACCTGCATGTGACTGGCAAGCAAGAGTATGAAGATGTCATGGCGCGGCTTGAGGCCGCGGGCCTGGATCTGGCACAGACGAAGCATATCCAGGTGCGTCCGTACCTTTACGATATGCCAAAGGCCATGGCCATGGCGGATCTGGCCGTATTCCGCGCGGGGGCGACGGGCCTGGCAGAGCTGACGGCCCGGGGGATCCCGGCCATCCTGGTGCCATATCCATACGCGGCCGAGAATCATCAGGAGCACAATGCCAGGGCTTTGGAAGCAGCTGGCGCAGCCCGCATGATTTTGAATAAGGATTTGACGAGTGAGCGGCTAGGAGCTGTGCTCACTGAGTTATTGAGTGACGACGACAAGCTGATGGCAATGGCAGAGGCCAGCCGCAGTATGGGCAGGCCAGAGGCTGCGGCTGATATTGCTGAGATGGTGCTGGACCTTGCCAGCCATCGCTAAGGGGGATTATAGTAGATGAAACAGCTGAAAGAGCTTAACGATATCAAGAAGATTCATTTCGTCGGTATTGGCGGCGCTGGCATGAGCCCGCTGGCTAAGATCCTTGTCGAGTTGGGCTATGAGGTTTCCGGTTCTGACCGCGAGGATTCTGCGGTCATCGAGAACCTGCGCAAGATGGGGGCTAAAATCATGCTGGGCGGACAGAAAGGTGAAAATGTCCGCGGCGTAGATGCCATCGTTGTGTCGACGGCCATCCCGTATGACAATCCGGAGGTCCTGGCTGCCCGCGATCTTGGCATCACCAAGCTGCATCGTTCGGATATCAATGCTGCTCTGGTCAATGAGTACAAGGGCATCGCTGTGGCCGGTGCGCATGGCAAGACGACGACGACCTCGATGCTCGGCGTGGCCTTGACGCATGCCGGTGTATCCCCGACGGTGATCGTTGGTGGTGAGGTACCGGATCTCGGGACAAATGCCAAGCTGGGCGAGAGCGAATACCTGGCGTCGGAGGCGGATGAGAGCGATGGTTCTTTCCTCAAGCTGCGCCCGCATGTAGCGGTAGTCACGAATGTCGAAGATGACCACATGGATCATTACGGCACGATGGAAAATATCATCAAGGCTTTTACCCAATTTATCCAGAACGTGGACAAGGAAACGGGGTATGCCGTGCTCTGCTTCGACAATGAGAATCTGCGCAATATCGCGAAGAACATCGATCGCAGATACTATACGTATGCCATCGACCATGAGGCCGATTACCGGGCGAAAAACATCACGACGGGCGGTAAGGGCATCGCATTTGATGTTGTCCATGGTGAAGAGGAGCTGGGCCATATCTCGCTCAATATCCCAGGCCGTCACAATGTCCTCGATGCAATGGCTTGCATTGTCACGGGGCTCACGATGGGCGTGCCCTTTGAAAAGATTGCCGATGGCTTGGCTGCTTTCCATGGTGCGAAGCGCCGGTTCCAGACGAAGGGCCGCATGAACGGGATCTGGGTGGTCGATGATTATGCACATCATCCGACCGAGATCGCGGCAACGCTCAAGGCAGCTAAGGAAACGAAGCCGGGACGGCTGATCTGTGCCTTCCAGCCCCATCGTTATTCGCGCACGCAGCTGCTGCGGGAAGAGTTTGGCAAGGCCTTTGTCTCTGCTGACCTGCTGATCCTCACGGACATCTACGCTGCCGGCGAGGCGCCAATCGAAGGGATTGACGGTGAGACAATCCTGGGGGAGGTGCGCCGTCAGTCTGGGCAGGATGTCATCTATCTGCCGAATCGTGAGAAAATCGCAGCTTACCTGCAGCAGGAGGCAAGAGATGGTGATCTGGTCATCACGATGGGCGCAGGCGATATCTATAAGTCAGGCGAGGAGCTCGTTGAGCTGCTGCAGGGATAATTGAAGCTAGAGGATAAAGGAGTTTTCGTTCAAATGAATCAGGGTAAAATCGTTGTCGTCATGGGTGGTACTTCTACGGAGGCGGAAGTATCCCGCCGCACGGGTACGGCTATCTTAACCGCACTGCAGTCCAAAGGATATCCAGCGGAAGGCTTGGAGCTCAATCCAGCTACCTTTGCTGAAGATATCCGCAAAAGCAACTGCGCCATGGTGTTCAACGCTTTGCATGGCAAGTTCGGTGAAGATGGCATCCTGCAGGGTACCTTGGAGATGCTCGGCATTCCGTATACGGGCTCGGGGGTGCTGGCTGCGGCGATAACGATGGATAAAGCTGCTTCGAAGCGTGTATTCATGGCAGAGGGGATATCGACACCGCGTTCGCATACCTACCATGCTTTTGAGATGAAGCGTGACCTCGTACAGGAAATCGAGACCGCGTTCCACCTGCCTGTTGTGGTCAAGGCAGCTGCACAGGGGTCGAGCATCGGCGTATATATCGTCGAGAATACCGAAGAGCTTTCGGCAGCGCTCAAGGAAGCTTTTTCCTACAACGACGAAGTGCTTGTCGAGGAGTTCATCAAGGGCCGTGAGATGACAGTTGCCGTCTGGGGCGATGCGGAAAACAAAGAAGCGTTCCCCATCATCGAGATTACAACGACTTCGGGACGCTATGACTATCAGAGCAAGTATACGAAAGGCGCTTCGGCCCATATCATCCCGATGCCTGTCTCGGCTGAGAAGACGAGAGAGATCCAGGATCTGGCTATCAAGACGTATACGGCCTGCGGCTGCCGTGGTGTTGCCCGTGTCGATATGATGTTCAGCGAAGACGAGAAGCCATATGTCATCGAGGTCAATTCTGTGCCAGGCATGACGGAGACTTCCTTGGTACCAGATGCTGGCCGGGCGATGGGCATTGAGTTCCCGGAACTTTGCGAACGCATCCTGGAAATGGCTGGCTACCAGAAATAAGAGAATCAAGGTAAAGGAGAAAGCAGCATGGCGGCAGAGGAAGAGGAAAAGCTGACTGGTGCTGAACCGGCAAGAGAAAAGAAAGTGCGCCGCAGTCCCCGGCGGCTCATCAAGGGCATCCTGTTCTTGATGATATGCGGCGGGCTCATGGCTATTGTGGTGTATTCGCCCTTATTCACCTTGCAGCGGGTGGTACTGACTGGCAACAATTATCTGAATCAGCAGGATATCATGACAGCAGGGCATATTTACCAAGGAACGCCGCTGTTCCAGCTGCAGACCGATGTGATCACGCAGAATCTCATGCACGATCTGCGCATCGAGTCGGCTGTGGTACGCCGGCGGCTGCCGGATACGATTGAGGTGGATATTGTCGAGCGTATGCCGGTAGCTACGGCTGCCTGTGATTATGGCTATATTGATTTTGACCGCCAGGGAAAGGTGATAAACAGCTATCGCAGTCTGAAGAAAATGCCGATCCCGCTGATCACTGGCGTGGTGATGCACGACCTTTACATTGGTGATGACAATCAGAATGAAATGGTGGCTTGGATCTTGCAGTTCCTGCAGCAGCTCGATGCCAATGCGCTGAATCAGATTTCAGAGGTAAATATCAGCAATCCCCAGATGCTTGTTGCCTATACGACGAATTCTGTGCAGATCCGTTTGGGGGACAGAGAGCGCATGGAGGAAAAAGTCAAGCTGACACAGGACTTCCTGCTGAACTTGCCCAACAATCGTCATCAAATCGATTATGTCGATTTCAGTTATACGGCACCATTTATCCGGCTGAAGAATATGCCGGAGGAAAAAGAAACTGTGGTGAATGAAAATGCACAGTGAAAAAGCCTCATGAAGGGCTGCGTATAAGTTTTTTCATGAAGGCTATGGAATTCATAGGGAAATGATGGTAAAATAAAACAGTATAATTGTGCAGATTGACAAGAAATGGCAAAGTGTTGCCATGGATAAAATATAATCGTCATGGGGGTTAATGCAGTGTTTGAATTGGATGATAGTGGCCTGGACCAGCTGGCTACAATAAAGGTTATAGGTGTTGGTGGCGGTGGCAGCAACGCAGTCAACCGCATGATAAATCTCGGCCTTCAGGGGGTAGAGTTCATTGCTGTGAATACGGATGCGCAGGCATTGCTGAAATCCTTGGCACCGAAGCGTATGCAGATCGGCGAGAAACTGACAAGGGGATTAGGTGCTGGTGCACAGCCTGAGATTGGTCAGAAGGCGGCCGAGGAGAGCCGCGATGATATCCTTGAGGCACTGCGTGGCGCGGACATGGTTTTCGTTACAGCCGGTATGGGCGGCGGTACGGGTACTGGTGCAGCTCCGGTAGTTGCTGAGTGCGCACGTGAGATCGGGGCACTGACGGTCGGTGTTGTGACGCGTCCGTTCTCATTTGAGGGCATGAAGCGCCGCCGCAATGCAGAATCTGGTATTGCTAACCTCAAGAAACATGTCGATACGATCATTACGATCCCGAATGACCGCTTGATGCAGGTCGTGGACAAGAAGACGCCGATCACGCAGGCTTTCAGTATCGCTGATGATGTACTGCGCCAGGGCGTAAAGGGCATTGCCGACCTGATTGCTCTGCCGGGCCTTATCAACCTGGATTTTGCTGACGTCAAGAACATCATGAGCAATGCGGGTTCTGCCCTCATGGGTATCGGTGAGGCTTCGGGCGAGAACGCGGCTGTAGAGGCTGCAAAGGCTGCTATTGCTTCGCCACTCCTGGAGACGAGTATCGATGGTGCGCGCGGCGTCCTGCTTAACGTTACCGGTGCCGAGGAAAACCTCAGCATGTTTGAGGTTACTGAGGCTTCTAATGCCATCGAGGCAGCTGCAGATAGCCAGGCGAATATCATTTGGGGTGCTGCGGTAGATAATACTATGGGGGATACTGTACGCGTTACAGTCATTGCTACGGGCTTTGATGCTCCAGAGGAGATTGGCGTACAGGCACCGTCGCAGGCCGCGTCAGCTACACAACCTGCAGTAGGAGCAACGACGGGCCAGGAGACTCCGGCAGCGCCTGCACAGCCGGCTCCGGACTTCATTGACATCCCTGTTTGGATGCGCAGTAAATAAAATTTCAAAAAGTAGTTGACAAGCATGTTAAGAGCAGATATAATATATCTTGTTCTTAACACTTGTTAATTACATATGGGTAGGTGCCCGAGTGGTTAAAGGGAACAGACTGTAAATCTGTCATCTTCGGATTACGATGGTTCGAATCCATCCCTGCCCACCATCATGGCGGCGTAGCTCAGTTGGCTAGAGCATGCGGTTCATACCCGCAGTGTCAGGAGTTCAAATCTCTTCGCCGCCACCAATTGTAAACAAAGCGTATCGCATTTGCGGTACGCTTTTTCTGTTTTGCGGACATGACAGAGATGAGGAAATTAAGAATTTTTTGCCATATCTGC
>NZ_VTOZ01000040.1:0-21812 GCF_008271345.1 Pseudoselenomonas caprae | reverse complement strand
TTTTGCCTATTACCAGTTTGCCTCTACATATCCCTGCGCCACATTCAGTTTGAGATTAAAACGTGTCATAATCTTGTCGATAGTGGTTTTCTTATCCACATCCATCTCTTTTAATGTGGTAATCATGGCCTTGATGCCTTCTTTCAAGCCTTCTTCCCGGCCTTCCTTGCGGCCTTCTTCTGCTGCATATCTTAGCTGCGCCGCCTGGTCACGGCGGAATTTTTCTGCTTTCTCATAAGACCGCTTGGCCACTTCGTCCTTGGTGAACACGTCTTCCACCTCCATTGCCTCTTGGATTGCGGCCTCGCTTGCCGCGATTTCCGCCAGCTCCTCGTCCGGAGTGCTGGGGGAGAAATAGGCCGCCCATTTCTCCATGCGGTTCATATCTTTTACACTTCTAGCCTTGAATTTCGGCAGTTCAAGGAAATGTATCTCCAGCTTATCCGTCAGCTGGCAGCCGGTTTTGACGTCATAAATGCCAAAGCAGCTGTGCATATCCGGGTATTTACCCGCGTCAAACAGGTTAAAGCCCAAAATGTTGATGGCCACGGTGCGTTTTAACTGGTCGTTATTCTAGCGCTCCTTTGCCATGTATTCGTATTGCTTTATGCAGGATCGGCAATCAAATTTGTCCGATCATCTTATGGGTCTGCGGGATTACGCGGACGTCCTTGAGCTTGGACAGGGCGTAGTTCTGGCAGATGAGGATCTTTTCGGGGCTGGCGGCTTTGCAACCGCCGTATGGGGTCACGGGCTGGATGATGAAGAGTGTTTCCGGTGCGGTGTCCGCCACGAGGTCGATTGCCTGGCGGAATTCTTCTTCCGTGGTTTCCTCGCCCACGACCAGCTTTATATACAGGTCTTTCGCTTTGGCCACTTCGATGAAGCGCTTATGCGCTTCCCACTGCGGTTTGCGGATGATGCTCGGCAGCTTGATGTCCATGCTGATGATGTCGACTGCATCGAGGATATCTGCGAGCTGCTCGGGCAGGGTGCCGTTCGTTTCGAGGAACACCGGCACCGTTATTTTTTTTGCCAATTCGCGGATGAAGACCGCATGCAGCAGCGGTTCTCCCCCCGTAAAGCTCACGGCCTGATGCGGGACTTCCTGGCACAGACGGTTGATTTCGATTGCCACCTGCTCCACCGAGCGCGGATTGGGCAGCTTCGCGAATTCACGGCTGCCCGCATAGGTCTCGACCTCACACTGCGCATGGCTGCCCGGCGTATTTTCCGTATCGCAGTAGCGGCAGTCGAGGTTGCAGCCCTCAAACCGCACAAATACCTGACGGCAGCCGACGTATTTCCCCTCGCCCTGGATGGACGAAAAAATTTCAATCAGATTCTCTTTCATGGCTCAGTCCTTCGTATAGGTGACGCTGGATTTCGGCGACTCGAAAACCGTGATTGCATGAAGCTCGCTATCACGCACAAAGCATTCATGCCCTGCCAGCTCCTCGAAGATGATGCGGGCCAGGTTTTCTGCCGTCGGATTCACGCCGCCGGCAAACGGCTCCAGCTCATTGAGATAGCGATGGTCATAGCGCTCAAGCGTCTCCTTGAGCGCCTTTTTGATGATCTTGAAGTCCACGAGCATGCCGAGCTCATCAAGCTCACGGCCCTTTACCACTGCCTCGACCACCCAGTTATGGCCATGCAGGCGTGCGCATTTGCCCGGATAGCCATTGACCATATGGGCAGCTTCAAAAGCACCTTCAACTTTTAACGTATACATATAAAAAAACTCACTCCTCGTCTAACAACCCAAAATATATTATAACGCCGTTGTTCCTATCTTGCCGCAGGCAAAACTTCCGCTTGGCATTTCAACGCAGAAAAACGCTGCCGGCTCAGTTCTCTTCCGCAGATGGTTCCGCCGCTGCATCTTCTGCCGGCTGTGCCGGATTGGCATCCATGACAGCCGCCTGCTGCGCATCATCTTTGGCGCCGTTTAAATCATAGCGGCGCGCGACATTTTCGGCCTTGGCCCTGTAGTAGCCTGCTGCCTCCGAGTATTTGATGACCCGCGAGCCGACGACGTTCATGATGGCGATAGCCAGCGCAATGCCGATCAGCACGCCCACGAGGCCGCCGAAATAGTTGCCGATAACGATGATGATCAGGCAGGCCGTGAAGAAGACCATGCCATCGTTGGCTTCCTCGATGCCGACGAAAAAGCCGTGATACTGCTGCCGCGCTTCCAATACCTTCTGGTTGTAATAGGCATGGACACACCAGGGAATCAGGAAATCGTTCAGCATATCCAGCGTTTCCGCACGAGCGGAATGATGGATCTCCTTGCCCTTCAGCAGCTGGATGGAAAAGCAATTCTCCTGAATCTCGCAGCGCACGAGGATCGACCACTGCTCATCAAGGGCAAAGCGGCAGACCGGCGTGTCGCCAGCATAGACGTATTTTCCCGTATCATCAAGACGCTTGCGGTGGATAAAGATTCCCTTGTCATCTTGGTAGACTTTCGTCTCTTCATCATAGTACATATTCTTCCGCTCCCTGATAGTAATACCCCTTTCTCTCTACACTCTTTATTCGCTGCCTGGCCGCAGCCTTCCTGCCAGGCCCTTTGACATGTCAAGCAAAAACAGCAAATTGACCGGTCAAAGCTGACACGTCAATTTGCTGTCTCCTAGCCCATTTTACTGGTCAATCGATTTCGTGTTCTTTACGTTGCCGACGATGTCGCTCATGCTCATCGCCCGCGTATGCTGCGTGTGGCTCCACTCGTGATTGTTGCGGTTGATGAATCCCAGGAAAATAATGGGAATCCACGAATAGATGAATACCGGATAGAGCAGCATGTACAGCCAGGACTTCCACTTCGCCCGGATCTTGATGAGGATGATCATCGGCAGGATGTACTGGCCGAGCATGATAGCCGTCATGATCTGCGACGGCATGAAGTTATAGATGTTCGTATAGAACGGCGGGAAGGCGAGCTGCACATAGCTGATGATGACAAAGAACGTCGAAATCATCAAAAAATGCGGCTGCATGAGGTAGATGCACTCATCCCACATGCGGATATCCTTGTGCTTCCAGCCCGCTTTGAGCATCTTCGGAATGAAGCGGTTGCCGACATCGAACTGTCCCTGTGCCCAGCGCTTGCGCTGATTCCAGGACTGCTTGAACGTCAGCGGCTTCTCGTCATAGATGATGGCGTCATGCGCCCAGCTCGTCTTGATGCCCTGGGCCATGCACTTCATCGTGAACTCCATATCCTCCGTCAGGCAGGTTGCATTCCAGCCATGCTCTTTGAGGATATCGGCAGAAAAGCACATGCCCGTGCCGCCGAGGCAGGCCGACAGGCCAATGTTGGATTTCGCCAGATGCGAAATGTAGCAAATGACCCAGAAGGCGATCGCGAACGTACCTGCGACCCAGGTATCGTACGGATTCTTGGCATCCATATAGCCCTGGATGACCTTATCGCCTTTGCAGAGACGGTTATTCATCTCCATGAGGAACTGCGGATGCACGAGGTTATCCGCATCGAATACGCAGACCGCGTCGTACTGTTTTTCCATCTTGAACAGACGGTCAAACATCCACTCGAGCGCATAACCCTTCGACTTCTTCGTCGGATGGGTGCGCGCATGGACGATAGCACCGGCATTGGCGGCAATCTCAGCCGTGTTATCGGTGCAGTTATCCGCAATCACATGGATATCATACATATCCTTCGGATAGTTGAGGCTCTGCAGATTCTCGACCAGCTGCCCGATGACAGCATGCTCGTTGTGCGCTGCCACAATCAGCGCAAACGTCTTCTTCGGGGTCTTGATCTTCGTCTCGCCACGCCGCCACATGCCACAGAAACCGATGACAAAGAAGTAGAGCGTGAACAGGAAAATCATGATCTGCATGGGAACCATGATGATATCAAATGGGAAATTAAACAAAAATCATCAGCCTTCCTTTGCAAATAATGCAATCAGCGTATTTACGATGCCAGCGGCTGCATAGGTGCAGAACACGGCCACAGCCAGCGCCTGCAGGATAGCTGCCTGTCCGAGCCAGAGGATGGCCGCAAACATAGCCGCCGCAAAAATCTTCGTGCCAAGGTAAATCGGCTCACCGCCATCCCCCTTGAAGTTCGGGTAGTGGACATGGCTGACCATCAGATAGCCGACAATCGCCATAAGGATCGGATATGCCACCCCGAAGCCCAGCGGATCGACACCGAGCAGGACGAACAGCAGCGTCGTCATCGCGACGATATTGCCGCCAGCCGGGATAGCAAGGCCCATGAAGTAGCCATGCACCACATCAGCATTGACATTGAAACGCGCCAGGCGCCACATGCCGCAGACGGCAAACAAGATGACGACCGCCATGCCTAAAAGCCCATGGTTATGCAGGACAAAGGCCCAGGCCAAAAAGCCTGGCGCGATGCCGAAGGAGCCTAAATCGCAGAGCGAATCCATCTCCTTGCCCATCTCGCTCGATACGCCAAAGAAACGAGCCGTGCGCCCATCAAGACCATCAGCCACGAGCGCGAGCAGGATGAAGATCGAGCCCCAGACAAAATCACCACTATACGTAGAAAGAATCGAGCACATGCCAAACACAAGGTTCATAGACGTGCAGAGATTCGGTATAAACCGTCGATAATCCATCAGTCTTTAATCCTCCCGAGAACAGTCTGTCCGCCGGCCACCTTCTGGCCGACCTTGACATTGATTTCTACCTTCTTCGGCATGACAACCTCGAGGCAGGAGCCGAACTTGATCATTCCGTACAGCTCGCCCTGCTTGAGGTCATCATCGAGCGTCACATACGAGACGATGCGGCGCGCCAGAATGCCGGCAATCTGCTTGACACTGATGCGGATGCGCTCGTTCTCGATGCCAATGACGTGGTGCTCATTCTCGAAGCCCACCGTATCCTTATACGCAGGACGGAAACGGCCGCAGAAATACTTCTGCAGCTTGATCTGCCCATTGATAGGACTGCGGTTCACATGCACGTTGAACACTGACATGAAGATAACGACCTTCGTGCAGGGTTCCTTGACAAACTCATCCGTCTCCAGCTCGACGATATCCGTTACCGTGCCATCAGCCGGCGACAGGATTGCCGACTCGTCAAGCTCGATATGACGTTTCGGGTTGCGGAAAAAATAACAGAAATATAGCATCAATACGAAGGGAATCACAGCCACATACGGATGCACCGAAAAACCAAGCAGGACACCCAGTGCCGCACAGCCGAATATGAACGGATACCCTTCCGATATAATAGGAGTCAAGCTCCCACCTCCTCAAACACGTTTCTTATTTTTTGAAGCATGTACCTTGAGCACGAACTTCGGCAGTGCCAGCAGACGGCCTGCGCGCTTTGGCTGCAAGGCACCGCGGAACAGCCACTCGAGCTTGGCCTTCTGCATCCAGAGCGGCGCACGCTTCATGACCCCTGCCATGACGTCGAGCGTACCGCCAACCCCAATGGATACAGGGACACCGAGCTCGTCTCTATGCTGGTAGAGCCACTTCTCCTGCTTGGGCACGCCGAGTGCCGCGAGCAGCAGGTCAGGTTTAGCCGCCTTGATTTCCGCGATGATTTCCGGCTCATCGTCCGCCGAAAAATACCCATTGCGTACGCCGACAATCTCAATCCCCGGATAAAGCTCCTCTGCTTTGGCCTTGGCCTTCTCTGCTACGCCGGGTGCCGAACCGAAAAAGAACACGCGCTGTTTCTTGCCCGGTGCGATGCGCATGAGCTCCTGCGCCAAATCGAAGCCTGCCACACGCTCCGGCATCTCATAGCCCAGATGATGGGCAGCCCAAACCGTACCAGCGCCATCCGGGACAACCAGCGCGGCCTCATTCAAAATATGCCGCAGCTCCTCGTCATGCGTCGCCCGCATAATCATCTCGGCATTGGCCGTCGCGATAAGGACATTCTTCTTCTCGTCCATGTAATCCTGCACCTGCGCCACGGCCTGCGCCATCGTAACAGAATCCACATTCACGCCCAATATATCGATCTTGTCGGACACACTATTCCCTCCAATAAATCAGAAATACTCATTGAATTAGTGTACTACAAAAGAATAATAGCGTCAACCGCGCATCACCCTTTATTGACATACTTCATGCTTTCGATGCTGTCCTTCACATCTTCTTTGGCATCCGCATCGCCCGCATGGTAGAAATACGTGACCACCAGCACCTTCTGCGGGGCTTTGACAGCTACCGCATCGATTTCAAAATCCTTGCCGGCCTTTTGCCCCGTGTAATGATATTTCTCCAGCGGGATATCGTGGACACATATTTCCTCCTGGCCTTGCAACTCGGCATTCCTGACCTGATACCGCTCCAGTGTCCTGCCGACCCGCTGATCGATAGTCTTATCCATCTCTGCCGGCTGTGGCGTGTCAACGTCTTTGCTATGCAGGTCGATGAACATATTGCTGCACTTTGCCTGCGCGACCTGCCAGGCCCCATCATCATACGGCAACGCCTTGAACTGCTCCGGCATTTCTATCTGCAGTTCCTGCTGCGTCGATACCGTTACCCGCTCCGTCTCGCCAAACAAACTGATTCCCTCCAGCGAAAGATGGCTGCCCAGCGAACCGAAAAACATAACGATCGAATGAAGAAAGAAATAAACTGACATCATATTATATAAGTCCCCCTGTAAAAAAATCACTGTACCGTGATTGTCTCAATCGAATTTTCCACCCTGGCCTTAGCAGCATCATTCTTAGGATTGTACTGATAAAGCAGCCACCATACATCCTGCCCCTCCTGGAACCCGAGCAGCTGGATTGTACTTTCCTGCCCCTTGGACTTGCTCGTGCATTCAATCGTCTTCACCGTTCTACCCTGTATTTCCCGGATGCCCTCGCCTTTGATTGCCATCTCCCCCTTCATCGTGAATACCTCTTGGAAGTTCTCATAGCCAAAGCCGACCTTATCCTCCTGTTTCCGTGTCGTCGCATGAACGACTAAAGCCCTGACACCATCTCTATCCCCCTTATAGGAATCGATGCGCTCAAATATCCCGCTCTCCGTCTTCGCATGTTTTGCCTCCGGCTCCATCGGCAGCTCCATCGAAAACATCTTCCCATCCTTCTGTTCATGCTTAACGGGATACCACAAAGTCGAAAAATCATCCGTCAACTCATGGCGAACAAAAAAACTCACATTACCACCTTGAAACGCCACAGCCAAAACCATAAACACAAAACCTACTAAATATAAAAGAACCTTCATACCAAACACCTTTCTGCTTATAACATTACCATTCATCATTGAATTCGTACTCCATATTAAAGTTTACTTTTACATCTTATTCAGCCACCACTCCATGATATATACTTACAAATATTTTATCACCCACATGTCTATATCTTTCTGGATTATTTATTGCAGAATTTAACGGAAATTTTTCATATTCATCTAAATAGTCCAATATTCACCATCTATTTCTATCCCTATATTCTCAATTATTTGCGGATTATTATTTTCATCTATTATGCTTTTTGCATAAGTAACTTTCCTTCCATTTATATATCTGTCTTCCAACACTTTCATTTTCGCATTAAGCTGTTCAGGATTCTCAAAATCTGCCATAAATGTCTGCATATTAAAATTTAATTTGATATTATCATTCACAGTCACGATATGATCTACACTTATATAGATTTTATCATCTTTATATCTATACCATTTTGCACTTTTTATCACATCATCCGGTTCAAACTCACCACAATCATCTAAATTAAAAGATAATTCCAGATGTAGTTTAGGCTCACTATTTTCCGGCAAATCTATCGAATGACATTTTTCATTTTGATACGGATGATTGGATGCTGACGATTCTACTTTCTCTTCATTATTCCCCGAGCATCCCAATACAACCATCGTCAAAACGATCAATAACACTAGAAATATATTTCTCTTCATTTTATCTTCTCACTCCCATTTACCCTGCGTAGAATTTCCGTGTTCCATTTCTATTCCACTTGTGCCCATTTTTCCTTCTGTTTGCCGGTGCTCCCTCGACTGTGAAATGAGTATCGCCATCCTGCCATACTTCATTCAGTATGGGGTAGCATGTCCTGCCGGCTTACTTATCCGTATCTATCGTGACATTACCGTGCTGTTGCAATAACCTTCTTACCTCTTGGGCATCCGCTTTACATCGCCCATATCCTTTGATATTTTCTGGATATTTATGATCATTGGCATTCAACACAAGTTGTCGATTTTTCTGATTGATGACACCATGTGAATGCTCTAAAAACACTTTTGTTTTGCTATACTATACATTCTAATGTCCGCATCGTTGCCTTATACTATCTTTATTGAATCAATGGATTTCTCGACCATTGTATGAACATCTTTATTTTCCCCCATGTATGTATATGTGATAATCCAATACTCAGAATTTGTACGTATTCCTACGCCTTCCAATATTTGCGGATTATCATATTCATCCATCATTATCTTAGCATAAGTAACCTTTTTACCATTTATTTCTTTTTCTTCTATCACTTTCATTTTTGCATTCATGAGAGCTTTTTCCCCAAGGCCGCTCATGAATGTTTTTAAATTAAAATCAATTTTAGTATTTGCATCAATAACAGTATCATGATCGATATTTACAATTATCTTCTCCCCTTTATGTCTATACCATTTAGCATTTTTAGTGAGTCCGTCCGGCTCATAGTCTCCACGATCATCTAACTCAAACGGCAAATCAATATATAAGTTTTTCCCATCATCTTGAGATAAAATAATAGAACGCCAATTATCCTCTAATGATAAAGAAGTCGGTTTCGATGAATTCGGTGCTTCAGCATTTCTTGAACATCCGGTTACAAAAATTGTACACACCATCAAAACCAACAGTAATATAGTATCTTTATTTTTCCTCACATTATTCCTTCTTTCCGCCTTCATCTTCTCTTTCCTCCTCATGACTATATCCTAAAGATTGATGTCTTCCATTATTTTCATATTTTATCTTGTTCCCCCTAGATTCTCCTTCTATCTCTATCCCCCCTGTCAAAATATCTCTTGAAACTTTTCCACTTGTCTCCCCTATTCCAGCTTCTAAATAATTTTTCACTTCCATGGATTCTGCTTTCAAATTTTCCGAACTAGATTTTAATTTTCCTATTTCTACCTCTATACCTGCCGCAATATTAAAATCTTCTTTACTGAATCCTACTTCCACTCCCATTTTTCCTTGCGTAGAATTTCCATGTTTTATTTCGTGGGCATCCATATGGATGTTCGAGTCCGCCACCTGCATCGTGATACTGTCATCGGCCTTCACTACGACGCCTTCCTTGCCCTCAATATCAATATCGCCCTGTGAGGAAACGATTACGGGCCGGGTTGAGTAGACTTGTACGCCCTTGCTCTGCGAAATGCGGATAAACCAAGGTTGCTCTAACATAATCGTCTCCTCATATAATCCTAACTATAATCATTCCCTATAGAACTATAATAAATGAGAATTAGTATTCATTAAAAAGAATCTGAAAATACCGTGAGAATCTAATTCGGGCATAAAAAAAGCACCCCTCTATGTTGTGTGAACATAGAGAGGTGCTTTACCACGCAAGGTGGTCAAGCGCGGAGCTTACTGCTCCTGCTTATTCTCTTTTTTCTTGACAGCCGTGCGGATCGAGAGCTCGCGGAGCTGTTTCTCCTCAACCGGCGACGGTGCAGCCGACATGACGTCGCGGGCACTCTGATTTTTCGGGAACGCGATGACATCGCGGATGGAATCGCGTTTTGCCATGAGCATGACGAGACGGTCAAGACCGAATGCCAGGCCACCATGTGGCGGCGTACCATACTGGAACGCATCCATCATGAAGCCAAACTTCTCATGTGCCTGCTCATAGGTGAGGCCCAGAGACTCGAAGACTTTCTCCTGCAGCTCTGCATTGTAGATACGCAGCGAACCGCCACCGACTTCGACGCCGTTGAGGACCATATCGTAAGCCTTAGCTTTTACGCGGCCCGGGTCAGACTGCAGATACTGGATATCCTCGTCACGCGGTGCCGTGAACGGATGGTGCATAGCCTTCCAGCGTTTCTCCTCGTCGCTCCACTCGTACATCGGGAAGTCGACGACCCAGAGGAAGCGCAGCGCATCCGGGTCAATGAGGTTGCGCTCTTTACCCATCTCGAGACGGAGCTGGCCGAGAGCCGTATCGACAACGAGGCGCTTATCGGCAACAACGAGCAGCAGGTCGCCCGTCTTGGCGCCCGTAGCCTCAGCGATTTTCGCAAACGTCTCATCGCTGTAGAATTTCTTGAACGGGCTCTTGATGCCCTCTTCGCTGTACTGGATCCAGGCAAGGCCCTTCGCGCCATAGATCTGGACGAACTTGACGAGATCATCGAGGCGGCGGCGCGGAATGTCAGCATAGCCGTCAACCTTGATGCACTTGACCATGCCGCCGTTTTCGATAACGGCGTTGAATACCTTGAAGTCCGAACCTTTGACGAACTCGGAGATATCCATGAGCGGCATGTCAAAGCGGAGGTCCGGCTTATCGGAACCGTATTTATCCATAGCCGTATCCCAATCCATGCGCTCAAACGGCGTCTCGATCTTCGCACCGATAGCCTTCTCGAACATCTCTTTGGCGAGCTCTTCCATCAGGCCCAGGATCTGATCCTGATCCATGAAGGACATCTCGATATCGAGCTGCGTGAACTCCGGCTGACGGTCAGCACGGAGGTCCTCATCGCGGAAGCAGCGGACAATCTGGAAATACTTCTCGAAGCCAGCGACCTGCAGAATCTGCTTGAAAATCTGCGGGGACTGCGGCAGAGCGTAGAACTCGCCCGGATTTACGCGGCTCGGAACGAGGAAGTCGCGAGCGCCTTCCGGCGTGCTCTTGCAGAGCATCGGCGTCTCGATCTCGAGGAAGCCGTTGCGGTCAAAGAAGTCACGCATGATTTTCGTGACACGGTGACGCAGCATGATGTTCTTCTGCATCTCCGGACGGCGAAGATCCAGATAACGATACTTGAGGCGAATCTTCTCATCGACATCGACACCATCCTGGATGTAGAACGGCGGCGTTTTCGCCTCATTGAGGATACGCAGCTCAGCGCAAACGACCTCAACTTCACCAGTCTCCATATTCGGATTGATGGTCTCTTCGCTGCGGGCGCGGATCTTACCGCGGACAGCGATGCAGAACTCGTTACGCAGGGACTCAGCCTTGTGGAACGTGCCCTCATTCATGGAAGCCTCATCGAATACGACCTGCACGAAACCGGAACGGTCACGCATGTCAACGAAAATCAGACCGCCATGGTCACGACGACGGGAGACCCAGCCGCACAGGACGACTTCCTGGTCAACGTCGGTTTTGCGAAGTGCACCGCAGTGATGCGTGCGCTTCATGCCTTGTAATGTTTCCATTAACCTTTCACCTCAGCACATAGCTTTTCTATTATTGTATCAAAAGAAACCTTCTGCTGCTCGCTCTTTTCCATATCTTTGAGCATCACGCAGGATTCTTTGACTTCATCCTCACCGATGATCAGCGCAAAGCGGGCATTCGCCTTGTTTGCCTGTTTCATCTGGGCCTTCATACTGCGGCCCGCATAATCCATACCAGCCTTGAGGCCAGCCTGGCGCAGCTGCGTCAGCAGCTTGAATGCCGGCCCCTGGGCCGCATCGCCGAGCGCCACCACATAGGCGTCCGTCTTCTTGTCCATCTCCGGCAGCAGGTTCTGTTTCTCGAGGGCCAAAAGGACGCGCTCAAGTCCCGTAGCAAAGCCAACAGCTGGCGTCGGCTTGCCGCCGATTTCCTCGATGAGGCCATCGTAGCGGCCGCCGCCAGCTACCGCACTCTGCGCGCCCAGCGGCGCGTATTTGATTTCAAACGCGGTCTTCGTGTAGTAGTCGAGACCACGAACCAAGCGCGGATCGAGCTCAAACTCGATACCAGCATCCGTCAGATACTGCTGTACCTTGTGGAAATGCTCCTGGCACTCGTCGCAGAGGCAGTCCGTGATTTTCGGTGCATCAGCCATGTACGGCTTATCGGCATCTGCTTTGCAGTCGAGAATGCGCAGCGGGCTGCGCTCGAAGCGGTCCTTGCAGTCATCGCAGAGATCGTCGAGCTTATCGCGGAAATAGTCCTGCAGGACCTCGCGGTATTTCGGACGGCAGTGCGGGCAGCCGACCGAATTAAGGCTCAGCTTGAGGTCTTTAAGGCCCAAAGAACGCAGGAAATCGATGGCGACCATGATGACCTCTGCATCGACCATCGGGTTCTCTTCGCCGAGCGCCTCGACGCCGAACTGATGGAACTCGCGCATGCGGCCGGCCTGCGGACGGTCGTAGCGGAACATCGAGCCGATATAGAAGAGCTTCACGAGCGAAGAATCGCCGTAGAGCTTGTTCTGCAGATACGCGCGCACAGCCGAAGCCGTATTCTCCGGACGCAGCGTGATGCTGCGGTCGCCACGATCCTTGAACGTGTACATTTCCTTATCGACGACATCGGTGCCCTCGCCGATGCCGCGATGGAAAAGCTCGGTATGCTCGAAGACCGGCGTACGGATTTCCTCGAATCCATAGCGGCTGCAGAGCTCACGAATCTTCTGTTCAACATAATTCCATTCGCCGACTGTATCGGGCAGAATATCCTTGGTTCCCCGCGGGGCATTGGTTAACATTCGTTGGTTTCCCCCTGTTTTCCGTAGGCCTCTTCGAGAAGCTGCCTGCGTTTTTCGATATAGATATCCACATCACGCAGATACGTCACCAAATCCTTGGCATTGAACGATGACTTCATGCGCTTGCGCGCAAAATCGACCACCTTGGTAGTCGCCGAACCGCCGATTCCAAGGATTGTCTGGTGCTCCTCCATGATCTGGATGTTATACATACCTTCGGCGCCAGGACGGCAGCAGCCTACATTCTCGAGGTCGCCGGCCATATAGCCCTGACGGTATAGATAATATGGCACATAGCCATGTTTTTCGATAAATGACATCGCGACTTCCGACATCCTGCGCGTCTCCGCATCGCCGGGGAGGTCGACATGACGTTCCTCCATGATGAGCTTCAAGCGCGAGCCGCGCTTCAGCGCCAGCGCGTGTAGGGTGATGTCATCCGGAGCCAGCGCCGTGACCTTTTCCATCGTATCGCGGACATCGTCCGCCGTCTCGCCCGGCAGGCCCAAAATCAAATCCATATTGATTTCAGGAATCCCTGCCGCCCGCAAGGCCTTATACATATCGACAACAGCCTCCGGCGTGTGCTGGCGGCCGATGAGCTTCAGCGTGCGCTGCTGCATCGTCTGCGGATTGACGCTGACGCGGGTGACATGATGGCCAGCCATCGCCTGGATCTTGGCCGGCGTGATGCTGTCAGGCCGCCCCGCCTCGACGGTGAACTCGACGACCTGGGGCCCATAGAAAGCATTATATACCATCTGCAGCATATCCGCAAAATAGCGGTCCGGCAGTGCCGTCGGCGTACCGCCGCCGATGTAGATGTTCTGGACGGTAAAGCCATACTGCGTCACCGCGTCGCGCGCCGCCTCGAGGTCTTTGCGCAGCACTGCCATAAAGGCATCGAGCTGCTTTTCCCCCGGCAGGATATTCGCCGGGAACGAGCAGTAGAGGCAGCGCGTCAGGCAGAACGGGATGCCGACATAGATGCTGATGGTCTTCTGATCCGAGGTCTTCAAAAACGGCAGCTGGCGGAAAGCCATCGGCGTGATGACGCGGGCCTTCTGCTCACTGCAGGCAAAGTCCGTCATCAGCCGCTTGACGATAGCCTCCTCCTCCATGCCATACGAAATCCAGCGATGGACGATCTTCGTCGGCCGGACTCCATGCAGAATGCCCCAGGGTGCCTGGGGCATTCCGAGCTCCTCCACAAAAATCTGGTAGAGATTGCGTTTGATCGTGCGGTTGACAGCGGCCCGTTCCAATTCATCGCGCTTGCCTACAGCCGTACGGCTATAGGCAAGACAGCTGCCATCCGCCCGGAACAGCAAGAGCGTCGTCTGTATATGCACACGCTCGCCCTCAACGGCATCTGCTGCCTGTGGCAGGCGTTTGTTGACAACCGATAGCTGCTCGTAATCATAGGCGCCGCGCCGCCCTATCACCTCAACCTTGAACAGGCTCAGGACTTCGCGCGTTATCTTGGAAATGATTTCCTTCCTGGTGTTGAGCGTAAACGATCTGACCTTCAAGAGCTTACTGACACTCCTTGCAGATGCCGTAGAACTTCACCTGATGGTTCTCGACATGGAATCCCATCTTCTGCTCGATATCATATTCAAGGTCTTCGAGCAGGTCATCCTCAAACTCCGTGACCTTGCCGCATTTCGTGCAGATCAGATGGTGATGATGATGCTCCGACGGATTCGTGGCATTCACCTCGTAACGGCTGCAGCCATCGCCAAACTCCATCTTCTGCAGGATACCCAAATCCGACAGCAGCTCCAGGCTCCGGTAGACCGTCGCGAGGCCGATCTCTGACTTCCTGTCCCGCAGGATGCCATGGACATCCTCGGCCGACAGATGCTCGCCCGGATGATCGAGGAAAATCTGCAGGACCGTCTGGCGCTGCGGCGTCATCTTATGCTGCCGTGCCTGCAAACGCGCCTTGAGGTCTTCCATCGTAAAAGTTTGTGCCATAATCTCAACTCCTTACATTGCTCTCATTTATGATCAGACTATGTCGTAATTCATTCAAATACTAATATTATACCTTAATGGTCTGCAAATATCAAACAAATTACCAGCAAACTGCCCAAATCCACGCAAAATATCAGTTGCCGCTCTGGCTGCGCCCCATCGAACGCGTAACGCTATAAACATCCTTGAGCCGGCGCAGTTTCGTCACGAGCTGGCTGACCTGCGTCGAATTGCGCACGTCAAGCCCCAGTACGATGGTCGATGTCTTGTTGCTGCGGTTCGGATTGGCATTGATGCTGTGGATGTTGATTTTCATCTCCGTCGGCACAGCCAGCACATTGGTCAGGATACCGCGACGGTCGTTGCAGACGATCTCGAGCTCCACCGTATACTGCTTATCAAGGCCGATATCCCAGCTGACATCAATGAGCCGCGAAAAGTCCGTATCCTGCAGCAGATTGGGACAATCCGTGCGATGCACCGATACGCCACGGCCGCGCGTGACAAAACCGACGATCGGATCGCCCGGAATCGGATTGCAGCAGCGGGCCAGACGGACCATGACCCCGCTTTCGCCCTCAACGAGCACGCCATGGCTGGATTTAGACGTCTTGCCATTCTGCTGCGGCTGTTTGAGCTTGGCAATCATCTGCGAGATGTCCGGCGGCGTGTTCTCCTTGACCTCTTTCTTGTGCAGCTCGATGAGCTTGGTCATGATGCCGTGCAGCGGTACGCCGCCGAAGCCCAGCGTCGCCAGCAAGTCATCCTCGCTGAGGATGTTGAACTTCCTGGCCACCTCCAGCAGGCGCCCCTCTTTCATGAGCACCTTGGGCGGATAGCCAAGATGCTTGGCCTCGTCCTTTATGAGCTCCAAGCCGCGCTCGATATTCTCCTCACGCTTTTCCTTCTTGAACCACGAGCGAATCTTGCTGCGCGTCTCCGAGGAAGCCACGATGTTGAGCCAGTCGCGGCTCGGGCCGTTGTTGGCCTTGTTCGTGATGACCGAGACGATATCGCCGTTCTTGAGCTTATGCTCCAGCGGCACGAGCTTGCCATTGACCTTGGCGCCGACGCAGTGATGGCCGACCTCGGTGTGGATGCGGTAGGCAAAGTCAATGGGGATCGAGCCCTTCGGCAGGTCGACGACATCGCCCTTCGGCGTGAACACGAAGACCTCATCCGAGAAGATATCGACCTTGAGTGCCTCGAAATACTCCTTCGGGTCGGAAAGCTCCTGCTGGAGATTCACCATCTGCCGCAGCCAGTTCATCTTCTGATCCATGGCGTTGCCAGCCGTAGCACCCTTGCCCGACTCCTTATACTTCCAGTGCGCCGCGACACCATACTCCGATACCTGATGCATCTGGAAGGTGCGGATCTGGATTTCGAGCGGATAGCCGCGGGTCATGACCGTCGTATGCAGCGACTGGTAGCCGTTGGATTTCGGCATGGCGATATAGTCCTTGAAGCGGCCCGGGATTGGCTTCCACATCGCATGGATGACGCCGAGCACGCCATAGCAGTCCTTGACCGTATCGACGAGGACGCGGACAGCCGAGAGGTCATAGATCTCGCTGATGTCCTTATGGTCGCGCTTCATCTTCTTGTAGATGCTGTAGAAATGCTTGGCCCGGCCATTGATATCGGCCTTGATATGCGCCTCATCGAGTTTCCCGGCAATCTGCCCGATCGCAGTATCGATGAACGTCTGCCGCTCTTTGCGTTTCTGCTTGACGTTTTCGACCAGGTCGTAATAAATCTCCGGCTCAAGGTAGCGCAGGCAAAGATCCTCAAGCTCCCACTTGATATTCGAGATACCGAGACGGTTCGCCAGCGGCGCGTAGATCTCGATGGTCTCCTTGGCAATGCGCTTCTGCTTGTCGGCACGCATGAATTTCAGCGTGCGCATATTGTGCAGGCGGTCCGCCAGCTTGACCATGATGACGCGGATGTCGTTGGCCATCGCCAGGAACATCTTGCGATAGTTCTCAAGCTGCACTTCTTCCTTGGATTTGTACTGGATGCGGCCGAGCTTCGTGACGCCATCGACGATCATGGCGACTTCCTCGCCAAACATCTCCGCGATCTGCTCCTTGGTATAGATGGTATCCTCGACCACATCGTGCAAGAGTGCCGCGCTGATCGTCACATCGTCGATGTGCAGCTCCGTCAGGATCTGTGCCACATGCAGCGGATGGATGATGTAGGCCTCGCCCGAAACGCGCGTCTGCCCCTCATGTGCGGCCGATGCCAAGTCATAGGCACGCTGGATGAGCGCCGTATCAGCATTCGGCTCATACTCCTTCACCGCTGCGATAATGGATTCAATGGACACTGGTGCTTTGTCTTTATCGTTCATTTCTTTCCCCTCCTCAGCGATGACGACGATACGTCGGTGAATGCTCAAGCTCCATCCGCCCCGTTGCTTTGGGCAGATAGTAGCGGTTTTCCTCTAAATCAAGACGCAGGAGACCCAGTTCCTGGAAAATACGCAGTCCCGTGCTCATGGTATACAGGGAGATATGATGACCCCGCTGGCAGAAGCTCAGCGTGAGTTCCGCCGCCGTATAGGGGATGCTCTCCTCCTGCTGCTGGATGGCATACAGGAAACGGTATATCTCGACCAGCTGCTCGCGCTCGGGGAATACCTTCTCCCCATCAGCGGGCCCCAGCGTATCCACCATGCACTGGAGACTGCGGCGCCCCTGCCACTCATTGACAGCCGGGCTGTAAACCATATCGATGGCCTCCGCATTGACAATCCCTGCATACTCGCTCTTGTTCCAGTACAGAGCATTGATCGGCGCCGACGTCCTGCCCACCTGGAACCGCAGATGCTGCTTCTGGCTGCCGATAGCCGCCGCCCCCATCGCCCGAATCCCACGGCAGCCGAACAGCGGCTTGGGATTGCCCATGCCATAAGGCTCAAAAAGCGCCAGCTCCTCAACCAGCTCGAAGGTAATATCCTCCGGTGCCAGCTCAAACTCGACTTTGACCTTCGGGATATAGTCCTCAGCGGAAAGCGTCTCTGCGGCCACCTGGCAGAATGCCGCGCGGAAAGCATCAAGCTCCGCATGCGCCACGGAAAGGCCCGCTGCCTGTGCATGACCGCCGAACTGGATGATATGATCGCTGCACTTTTTCAGCGCCTCATACATATGCAGCCCCTCGATGCTGCGGCAGGAGCCCTTGCAAACGCCATCTTCCTGAATGCTCATGACGATGACAGGCTTGTAATACCTCTCCACCAGCCGCGAAGCCACAATGCCGATGACGCCGGGATTCCAGTTCTCCCCGGCCACGACGATGGCCGGCATATTCGCCGGGTCTTTGCCCGCCAGCTGGTCTTCGGCCAGCTTCAGTATCTCCTGCTCGATGGCCTGCCGCTGACTATTGAGCATATCCAGCTCCATGGCCAGATTCTCCGCTTCCTCTTTATTTTCGGCAAGCAACAGCCGAACCCCTTTTTCTCCCGAGCCGATTCTGCCCGCCGCATTGAGCCGCGGCGCGAGCTGAAAGCCGACATGGCCGGCATTCAGCGCCTTGTCCTGGATGCCCGCGACGCGGACCAAGGCCCGCACGCCAGCAAAAGAGGAATCCTGCATGGTCGCCAGCCCTTCCTTGACGATGCGGCGGTTCTCCCCCGTCAGCGGCACGATGTCCGCCACGGTGCCAAGCGCCACAAGCTCCAAGTCCTGCGCATAATCCTCGTTCTCAAGCTCGCGCCACAGTGCCTGGCAAAGCTTGAAGGCTACACCAGCGCCGCAGAGCTCCTTGTCGGGATACGCACAGTCAGCACGATGCGGATTGACGACAGCCAGCGCATCGGGCAGCGTGTCCCCCGGCAGATGATGGTCGGTCACGATGATATCGAGTTTTCCCTTCATCGCCGCCACATCGTCCACCGAGGCAATGCCACAGTCCACAGAGACCAGCAGCGTCACGCCCTTGGCCGCGATCTGCTGCAGCGCTGGCAGGTTGAACCCATACCCTTCCTTCACGCGGTCAGGGATGTGGAACGACACCTTCGCCCCGAGCGCCTTCAGATTATGCACGAGCAGCGACGTCGCCGACATGCCGTCCACATCGTAATCGCCATAGACCATGATGCGCTCCTCGCCCTCGATTGCCTGCTTGATGCGCGCCACGGCCTTATCCATATCCTTCATCAAAAACGGATCATGAAAGGGCTGCTTCTCCGGATGCAGGAAGCGCTCCGCCGCTTCAATATCAGTAAGACCACGATGCCACAAAATCCCGGCAGCCATTTCCGTAATGCCCAATTGCCGGGCAAACGCCGCCGACTCCGGCACCGTATCATAAAGTTTCCATTCTTTCAACATTGTATACAACTCCCAGACTATATATTAGCCTATTTTGCGCCGTTTTGCTACATTTTTTCACTAAAATAGAACAATTCCGTACTAATGTATATACAGCACATACAACAATGCGGCAGATTGACAAGTCAAATTGACCTGTCAATCTGCCGCATCCGCTAACTAAATTACCTGCTTAGCCGTCTCATGCAGATTCCTTCATATCCTTATGTCTTCCATTTTTCTATCAATTATGAATCTCATCATAGGATATTACCAATTCGTTTCTACATACCATTTAGCTGCGTTTAATTCAAGAGCAAAATGCACCATAATTTTATCAATCGTCGTCACCTTGTCCACTCCAAGCTCTTTCATCACTGCAATCATAGCCTTGATTCCCTTTTCCTTACCTATTTTTTCGCCTTCTTTTCTTCCTTCCTCTTCAGCATATTTCAACAGTGCAGCCTGATCTCGGCGAAATTTTTCTGCTTTTTCATACGATCGTTTGCTTACCTCGCCTTCAGTAAACATATCTTCTACCACCTCTTGAATTGCCTCTTCACCTATCACTTTACCAAGTCATTAGCGTCAAGATATTCAATAAATTCCTCAATCATATGATTCTGTCGTTTTATAATATCTTCTTCTCTGAAATCCGAATAATTGGCACTTATATCTAACAATTCCCGGATTTCTGTACCAGACCTGCGCTGTCCTTTACTATTCTCATAACCATTATAATATTTTTTCTTATCAGCAAAACGAAAATCTGCTGCTCGAATATTGATACGCTTCTCAAGTATAACCTTATTCCCTAGCATTTCAAGTGAAGCTGCATTATTAAGAGACTTTTCCTTCATCTGCCGCGCACGAGCAAAAATATGTTCAATATCCAAAACAGTTTCCAATTTTAAAAGCTTCTGCGTTTCCTTATGGAACGCCCACCATGTTAACATTGCCTTTGTTATAGGACGTTGATTGGTAAACTCATAATTCTTCATCTGCTCTTTGAATGTTGATGGTGTGAACTTGAAATCTTCAAAAGTCACCGGCCGTTTATTTACCAGATTAATCATTTCTGCATATACTGGTGTACGCAAAGCATTCACTCCCGGCCTTACGATAGCATATGCCCAGATAAAAGCTGTTATCCGATTTAAGAATTTATAGAATCGTTCTTCATCCAACTGACCATTTTTATCCCGATAGGACATAAAGTAAACCGACACAAAATAAATCCACATACTATTAGGAGCATAATTCAATACATAAAAGCGTCTTAAAATACGGCTTGAGAATCGTTCTTCATCCTGATTCGACACATCATTCCAAAAATCTGCCAACTCTATCATATCAAGAAATGTTTGTTCTTGCTTCAGCAAGCTGTAAGAGTCTTTCTCATAAAATTTACGTAACGCTTCTGTCGTTGAATTTTTATTTCCCTGCCTAGCACGAATATAATACATATAACGAGTAAATAAATCATCCATAGCGTTCCCCGAAACTGGATGAAAAATCTTATTAACCTTTTCTTCTAACTCCTTCCACTGATGAATGAATTCGTCTTTCCCTGATGAGAATAGAATTTATAAAACTGTGCCTTGAATATATCAGAATCCGAAAGTGGCATACCTCTATCGTTCAAAGTTGAAAAGATTCTCAAGGCCGTATCTTGCGATTCAGCCTCTATCGGCAACAGTATACAATTCTTCATGATTCGAATCGGCAAATAGGAATAATACATCGGAAATTCATCTTTGAATTTAGCAATCTGCTTTAAGAAAAATCTATAATTATGAGCATACCGACTCTTTGACTTATCCGACACCTCACCCGTTTTCAATATAGCCATAAATTCTTCCCGATCGTTATCGGTTGCCACTTCTGATTCAATCTTTAAACTATCTTTATCTGCCGCATCAAACTCATTTGTTTTCCAAATACAACTTTCAATGGATTTTCTTGTTGCTTTAGCTGCGTCATCATTCATATTACCAAAACAAGCATAAAAAGCTCTTAACAAAAGTAACAATGTTGTCAAACGCTGTTGCCCATCAATAATTTCCTTTTGCCCTTGACTTTGAAAAGTAACAATTGGCCCCAAAAAATATTCACTTGATGAATCAAATGCATTACAATTATTATCCGGCAATGCAAAACTAAAAATATCATCCCATAAAGTCTGACACTCCTGCTCTCCCCACGCATATGGTCTTTGATAATCAGGGATAAGAAACAATGCATCTTTTGCCGAAAATAAAGCTAATACTGTTTTCTGATCTATATTTAACTTTGACATATAAACATTTCTCCCCGAACACATTATACATAGAATAAAAATTTCTCTTATCACATGGCAACATTTTTCCGTAACGGTTCTAGCAAATCTTCCATCCGGCAATGAAGTGCCTTGGCTAATTTGTATAAAGTAACAGCAGCAGTCTTATTGATATTCCTCTGTCCCTGCTCAAAAAGCTGAATCTGCCGCAAAAGCACACCAGATTCGCTTGCAAGCTCCGACTGCGACAACCCATAGTTATCCCGATACTCACGCAGCCTTGTATGCGGATACGCCGCTTTCATAATCTGGTTCATCTGCTCGCCAAGTTTTCCCAATCGCATTGCTTCCGATAGCTTACGCAGCGATATAGCTCCTGTAGTGTGTTAAAATCGCCAGCCAATTCAGAATGTTATATTCCGGTTCATTTAAATTCAAGATTGCCACCATGAAAAACGATCATAACGCCACTCTCCTTCATTTTTAGTATATCGCTCTGGAGATAGGCGGTCAAGAATCCGCATAAGAAAAAGCCCTCCCTGCCGG